>NZ_JABXEO010000003.1:0-217990 GCF_013372585.1 Myxococcus sp. AM010 | reverse complement strand
ATGTCGCGGACGTAGGTGCCCTTCTGCGTCAGCTCGTCGTTGAGCGCCTCCGCCTCCGCCTTCAGCGACTGCACCTGGGCTGCCGCCGCGAGATAGTCCGGATCCGACTCCATCGTCTGCAACTGGTCCTGCAGCTCCGCGACGCGCGCGCCCAGCAGCTCTTTGCGCTCCAGGGCCGGGGCGATGCCGTCCAGCTCCTCCACGTCGAGCGCCTTCTGCGCCATGCGCAGCGGCGCGGCCTCCGCCTCGTACTCCTCGAGGATCTTCTTCTCCCGGATGTCGAAGCGGTTCTCCTTGCTGCCGTGACGCGTGGCCTTCTGCAAGTCATCCACGTAGCGCAGCGCCAGGAAGGCGGCGACGCCGAAGGCCGGGATGTCCAGCAGCGCCAGATAGCGGAAGGTCCGGTCCACACCGAAGCCCAGGCCCACGGCCAGCGCCAGGAACAGCACGCCCGCGCCCAGGCCAGCCCAGAACCCCGTGTTCCGCGTCAGGGGCGGCACCGTAGCGGGACGCGCCTCCGCCTCGTTCTCCCGGTCCGCGTTGAGGCGCGCCAGGGCCTCATCACGCCGGGCAAGCACCTTGGGGTGGCGCTTCAGGCGATTCACGATGTCCTGGGGCAACCCCAGGGACTCGGGCGTCGGCGCCGCGCGCCAGGCGGCCTCGGCCTCGGAGATGGCCACCTTGAGCCCCTCGGTGCCCTTCAGCCGCTGCTCGGCGTCGAAGAGCTGGGAGGCCACGCCGTCCGCCTTGAATTGAAGGCTGTCTACCTCCGTGGAGGCGACCAGCTCCTGCTCCAGCGCGCGCAGCTTCGCCTCGGCGGCGGGGATGTCTTCGGCGGGCAGCACCGTGGACGCGGACGCGAGCGACGGGTACCTGCCGGACGTCTTCGGGTCCACCTTCGCCGCGGCGGCAGCGGGCCTCCTCGGGCGGCGCGAGGGGAGCTGCGCGGGCTGAAGGCAGTACACCTGCTCGAACGTGGTCTTCGGCGGCAGCCCCGCCTGTCCGCGAAGGAACTGGCTGATCTCCGACGCGTCCGACGAGACGAGCTCCGGCTGCTGCGTCGTGGCGTTCATCCGGTGCAGCGTCCCGGAGCCGCCCAGGTCGCGCAGCACGCGGTACGTCACCCCATCCACTCCGACGAACGTCAGGGCCGCCTTGCCCGACTTCGCACCGGCGGCAATGAAGCTGGCGTCACTACCGCGCCCGTCCGCGAAGAGTAGCGCGAGGGACAGGCCCGCCAAGGGGCTCGACTCCGCCGAGGGCGGCTTGAGGACGAGGTACCCCGCCTTCAGGGCAAAGCGACCGGCGGGGGAGAAACCGCGGACGTTCTGGACGGCGACTTCGGCGAATTGCATGGCCCGCGCATGTTAGCGCGAATGAAAAAAGGAGCGTCCGGGATCGGACGCTCCTTTTCACTGCCCAGGCGCGGGAAGCGCTCAGGAGGCCGCGGCGGCCTTCTTGGCCGGCTTCGGCTCTTCGATGACGTCGACGCGCGCCGCCTTGCCCTTGAGCTCACGGAGGTAGAACAGGCGCTTGCGGTTCACCTTGCCGCGCGACAGGACCTCGATCTTCTCGTAGCGGGGGCTGTGCAGCGGGAACACGCGCTCCACGCCGACGCCGAAGGAGAGCTTGCGCACCGTGAAGGTGGCGCGGTGGGCGCCCTTGGTCTTCCGGATGACGATGCCCTCGAACGCCTGCACGCGCTCCTTCTCGCCCTCCTTGACCTTCCAGTGGACGCGCACGGAGTCACCGGTGTTGAACACGGTGACATCCTGGCGCAGGAACTTGGCCTCGATGTGCTGAATGGCGGCGTTGCGCATGACAAACTCCGGAAAACTTGAACTGACGCGATGGTCGCGTGAAGAGCGGGCCGTACTAACAGAGAGCGCGGTGTCGGACAAGCCCAGATGATCCAACCCGCTAGCAACGCTCAGGGTTACAGCTCTTCCTCCCGCCGGGCCAGCAGTTTCTGGTCGGCCTTCGACAACTCCACGCCGGCATACAGGTCCGGGCGGCGCGCCTGGGTGAGCACCAACGACTTCCAGCGGCGCCAGCGGGCAATCCGGGCATGGTCGCCGGACTGAAGAGCGGCCGGCACCTCGACGCCCCGGAAGACAGGCGGACGGGTGTACTGGGGATGCTCCAGCAGGCCTTCCTCGAAGCTCTCCGTGACGGACGAGTCCACGTTGCCCAGCACCCCGGGCACCAGCCGCGCCACCGCGTCCACCACCGTCATGGCCGCCAGCTCGCCGCCGGTGAGGACGAAGTCACCCATGGACAGCTCCCCGTCGAGGTGCGCCATCACCCGCTCGTCCACGCCCTCGTAGCGGCCGCAGACCAGGATGAGGCCCGCCTCGTGACGGACCAGCTCACGCGCCGTGGCCTGGGTGAAGGTGGGCCCTCGGGGGCTCATGAGCAGCACCCGGGCGCCTGGCTGCCGCGCCCTGGCCGCCTCAATCGCGGCGACCAGGGGCTCCGGCTTCATCACCATGCCGGCGCCGCCGCCATAGGGCGCGTCGTCGGTGACGCGATGCCTGCCCTCGGCGTACTCGCGGATGTCGGTGATGGTGGTGACCAGCAGGCCCTTCTCCTGGGCCTTCCCGAGGATGCTGGCCCCCAGGTAACCGGACACCATGCCGGGGAACAGCGTGAGGATCTCCACCGGATACGGTGGGCTCATTCCGCGTCCTCCGGGCCTCCACCCGACTCGTCGCCCTTGCGTCCCGAATCCACGTACTCCGGCGGATGGATGACGATGCGCCGCGCCTCGAGGTCCACGGAGGGGACGAACTCGTCCGCGAAGGGCACCACCAGCTCCTCGCGCCCGGAGGCGCGAATGACCAGGTTGGGGACCTCGCCGGTGGCCCAGATCTCCTCCACCCGGCCCAGCGCGTTCCCGTTGGCGTCCACGGCGTCGAGCCCCACCAGGTCACCCTGGAAGAACTCACCCTCCGCGGGAGGCTCCAGGTCCTCGCGGAAGACGAACACCTTGGAGCCCACGAGCGCCTCCGCGTCGATCCGCGACGCCACGCCCTCCAGGACCACGATGTCCTCCTTGGGCGTGGGCCGGAGCGACTCCAGCCGCATCTCCCGCTCCACACCGGCGCGCGTCCGCACCCAGATGCGGTCGACGGTGTCGAGCGTCTCCGACGCCGGATCCAACGCGCGAATGGCGACCTCGCCCCGCAGCCCGTGAGCGCGCGAGACGTAGCCCAACTCCAGGAGGGGACTGGCCGTCACTGCGTGGAATCCGGCGCGACCGGAGCGCCTGCCGCATTGCGCCGGTCGTCGAGAATCTCCAGGCGGACCTTCTGCCCGGACTTCTGTGCGGCGGCATTGAGCAGCGTCCGGAGGGCATTCACGGTGCGCCCGTCACGGCCAATGACCTTGCCGACGTCCTCGGCGGAGACCTTCAGCTCGAAGAGCCGGGCCCCTTCCGCTTCGGAAATGCGCAGGCTGACCTGGTCAGGATGATCGACCAGGGCCCGCGCCAGATAGTTGAGTAGCTGCTCCACGTCCACGCGGGCGTGGCTCAGACCGCGGGAGCGGGCTTGGCCTTGCCGGCGACCTTGATCAGGTCCGCGACAGTCTCAGATGGCGTCGCGCCAGTCTTCAGCCAGTAGTTGAGGCGCTCCTCGTTGAACTCCACCTTCGGCGGCTCCAGGTTCGGATCGTACGCGCCCACGGCCTCGATGAACTTGCCGTCCCGGGGGTTGCGGGAATCGGTGGCGACCACGTGGTAGTACGGCTTCTTCTTGACGCCCGCGCGGGCAAGACGGAGGACTACGGCCATTGAATGCTCTCCAACGAACAGGATACGTCTTAGGAAAGGGGTGGCGCTCTTAACGCCGCTCCCGCTGGATTGTCAAGGAAGCTCGGGACCTTATGTCGTACTCTCGGCCCCGACTGGTGTCTCGCCGCGATTGGCGAGCTGCCCGCAGGCGCCGGCGATGTCCCGGCCCCGGTTCCTGCGGATGTAGGCGGCGACATGGCCGTCCGCGAGGATGGCGCGGAATTCCTCCGCGCGCTCCTCGCCAGTGGTGTGGAACCCCAGGCCGGGATTCTCGTTGTAGGGGATCAGGTTCACCTTCACCGGGATGCCCTTGAGCAGGTCGATGAGCCGGTGCGCGTCCTCGTCCGCGTCGTTGAAGCCCTTGATGAGGACGTACTCGAAGGTGATGCGGCGGCCCTGACGCAGCGGAAACTTCCGGCAGGCGTCCAGCAGGGCCGCGATGTTCCACTTGCGGTTGACGGGCATCGTCTTGCTGCGCTGCTCGTCGGTGCTGGCGTTGAGGGAGATGGCCAGCTTGACGTCCGTCTCCTTGCCGAAGCGCTCAATCATCGGCACCAGCCCCACGGTGGAGACGGTGATGTGCCGGTGGCTGAAGTTGGGCCCGTCCCCGGACTGGAGGATGGCGAGCGCCGTCTTGAGGTTCTCGAAGTTGTGGAGCGGCTCGCCCATCCCCATGAACACCAGGTTGGAGAGTGGGCGCAGCGTCTCGTGGCCCTCGTTCTTGCGGACCTCGCGGTTCACCGCGTGGACCTGGGCGACAATCTCGCTGGGGGTCAGGTTGCGCTTGAGCCCCATGGTGCCCGTCATGCAGAAGCCGCAGGCCATGGCGCAGCCCACCTGGGTGGACACACACAACGTCCGGCGGTCCTCGGTGGGCATGTAGACGGATTCGATGTAGCGCCCGTCCCGCGTCTTCCACCGGTACTTGATGGTGCCGTCCGTGCTGCGCAGCTCGCAGTCCTTCACCAGGGGGACGATCTCCGCCTGTGCCTTGAGCTTCTCGCGCAGGGCCTTGGAGAGGTCCGTCATCTCGTCGAACGAGGTGGCGCCGCGCTGGTGCAGCCAGCGGTAGAGCTGCGGGGCACGGAAGGCGCGCTCACCCAGCTCCTCGGTGACGAAGCGCGACAGCGCCTCCAACGACAGGCTGGCCACGTCCACCAGCCTGGCGGGCGCGGGAGCCGGCAGCGGCTCGGTGACTGGCAGGGAAGTGGCGGAGGTCTCTGACATCGTCGTTGCCCTTAACGGTGGGCCCAGGGGCGTCCCTTCCCACATCTGGGCACGGCAAGTCAAAGGAGCCCATGCTCCCCTGCCCGCCCCATGGACACTCCCCGGCTGTGTCTCCTGAAAGAAAGAACAGCGGCCCGGGCCCGCGCCTTCTGGAGCACGGACACCGGGCCTGGGACGGCGGCCCCGCCAGGGGGCCGGCTGGCTACTTCTGGTACGGGTAGGCGTGGATCTCCGTCTCCCGGAAGAAGTACGCGATTTCAATCTTCGCGTTCTCCAGGCTGTCGGAGCCGTGCACCGTGTTCTTGTCGATGCTGGTGGCGAAGTCCTTGCGGATGGTGCCCTCGGCCGCCTGCGCGGGGTTGGTGGCGCCCATGATGTCCCGGTTGCCCAGGACCGCGTTCTCACCTTCCAGCACCATCAGGACCACCGGGCCGGAGATCATGAACTGCACCAGGTCCTTGAAGAAGGGCCGGGCCTTGTGGACCGCGTAGAAGCCCTCGGCCTGCGCCTGGGACAGCTGCTGCAGGCGGATGGCGACCGGCTTCAGCCCCTTCTCCTCGAAGCGGCTGATGATCTTCCCGATGACGCCCTTCTCCAGGCCGTCCGGCTTGATGATGGACAGCGTACGCTCGATAGCCATGTGACTGGCTCCTTCTCGTGTTTCCGTTGGGGTTTAGCGCTTCTTCGGAGCGCCCCGCTTGAGGGCCTCCTGAAGGGTGGTGCCCAGCTCGGCGGGGCTGGCGGCCATCAGGATGCCCGCGGCCTCCATGGCCTTGATCTTCTCGGTCGCCGTGCCCTTGCCGCCGGAGATGATGGCGCCAGCGTGGCCCATGCGCTTGCCCGGGGGCGCGGACTGGCCCGCGATGAACCCGGCGATCGGCTTGGTGAACTCGCGCGCGACGTACTCGGCGCCCTGCTCCTCGGCGTCACCGCCGATTTCGCCAATCATGATGACGGCGTCGGTGTCCGGGTCCGCGTTGAAGAGCTTCAGCACGTCCACGAAGTCCGTGCCGTTGACCGGGTCACCGCCGATGCCCACGGCGGTGGACTGGCCCAGGCCCAGTTGGGTGAGCTGGTGCACGGCCTCGTAGGTCAGCGTCCCGGAGCGCGACACCACGCCGATGCGGCCCGGCTTGTGGATGTGGCCCGGCATGATGCCGATCTTGCACTGCGCGCCAGGGGTGATGACGCCCGGGCAGTTGGGGCCCACCAGGCGGACGCCAGGCTTGCCCTGCAGGTAGCGCTTGGCGCGCACCATGTCGTTGACGGGGATGCCCTCGGTGATGGCGATGATGAGGGACACGCCCGCGTCCGCGGCCTCCATGATGGAGTCAGCGGCGAAGGGCGGCGGCACGAAGACCACGGACGTGTTCGCGCCCGTCGCCTTCACTGCCTCGGCCACCGTGTTGAACACGGGGACCTTGCCCTCGAAGGTGGTGCCGCCCTTGCCCGGAGTCACACCGGCGACGAGCTTCGTGCCGTACTCGAGCATCTGCTTCGCGTGGAACGAACCCGCCGAGCCGGTGATGCCCTGGCAGAGGACCTTCGTGTTTTCGTTGACGAGGATGGCCATGGCGTTCTTTCAGGAAAGGGTGCGCGGGACTACTTCGCCGCGGCGACGGCCTTCTCCGCCGCCTGACGCAGGTTGTCCGCCGGGGTGATGGCGAGGCCGGAGTTGCTCAGCAGCTCCTTGCCCTTCTCCACGTTGGTGCCTTCCAGCCGCACCACGAGCGGGACCTTGAGCTGGACCTCCTTCGCCGCGGCGATGATGCCCTCGGCGATGACGTCGCACTTCATGATGCCGCCGAAGATGTTGACCAGCACCGCCTTCACGGCCGGGTCCGCCAGGATGAGCTTGAAGGCCGCGGTGACCTTCTCCTTGTTGGCGCCGCCGCCCACGTCCAGGAAGTTGGCCGGGCTGCCGCCCACCAGCTTGATGGTGTCCATGGTGGCCATGGCCAGGCCCGCGCCGTTCACCATGCAGCCGATGTTGCCGTCCAGCGCGATGTAGGCCAGGTCCCACTCCTTGGCCTGGATCTCACGGGGCTCCTCTTCGGCCAGGTCGCGGTACTCCAGCAGGTCCTTGTGCCGGTAGAGCGCGTTCTCGTCGAAGGTCACCTTCGCGTCGAGCGCCACCACGCCGCCATCCTTCAGGATGACCAGCGGGTTGATCTCCACGAGCGAGGCGTCCGTGTCGATGAACATCCGGTACAGCGCCGAGCAGAACTGCGCGAACTTGTTCACCGTGGGGCCCGACAGGCCCAGCCCGAAGGCCAGCTTGCGGCCCTGGAAGTCCTGGAAGCCCACGGCCGGGTCCACCGACTCGCGGAGGATCTTCTCCGGGTGCTTCTCCGCCACCTCTTCAATCTCCACGCCGCCCTCGCGAGAGGCCATGAAGGTGATGCGGCTGGTGGCGCGGTCCAGTGTCACGCCCAGGTACAGCTCCTGGCCAATGGCCAGGCCTTCTTCGATGTAGACCTTGTGGACCGTCTGGCCTTCCGGCCCCGTCTGGATGGTCTTGAGCTTCATGCCAAGCATCTGCTTGGCCAGCTCCTTGGCTTCCGCGGGGCTCTTGGCCAGCTTCACGCCGCCGCCCTTGCCGCGGCCACCCGCGTGGATCTGGGCCTTCACGACGACCACGGAGGTGCCGAGCTCCTTCGCGGCGGCCTCCGCGTCATTGGCGGAAACGGCGAGGATGCCCTTCGGCGTGGGCACGCCGTACTTCCGGAAGATTTCCTTGCCCTGGTACTCGTGGATCTTCATCGAGGCTCCGGTGGAGACGAGGGAGACAGCCTGAACAGAGGCGTCAGCGCCGGGCCCTCATTGCGCAGAAAGGGACGGAGTGCAAGACCGTTTGACCCCGGTGCACCTGCACCGTCCGACAGGGTGCATGGCAGATAATCAGGGATGTCCGCGAAGATGAGCCTTCCTTCACCGCGGCTGGCCCAACGGCGACGGCCCCGCCCGGCGCCTCAGGTGGACGCCGGCCCGGGGCCGCTTGAAGCCAGCGAAGGCCAGGAAGTCGCGGGCGAGCGCCCTACCCCGGACCGCCGCCGTGGCCCTTGGGGGACTCGTCCTGGAAGAAGATGTCCTTGATGGTGAGCTTGGTCACCTCGCGGTTCATCACCGCGATGGACGTGACGAGCGGGATCTCCTTCGGGCAGACCTTCACGCAGTTCTGCGCCTTGCCGCAGTCCTGCACGCCGCCGGGCCCCATGAGCGAGCGCACGCGCTCCTCGGAGTTCATCTTGCCCGTGGGGTTCATGTTGAACAGGCGGGCCTGGCTGATGGCCGCCGCGCCCACGAAGTCGTTCTCCTGCGTCACCTGGGGGCACGCCTCCAGGCAGCTGCCGCAGGTGATGCACGTGGACAGCACGTACATCACCGACTGGTCCACGGGCGCCTGGCGCTGGCCCGGCCCCAGGTTGTGCGTCCCGTCGATGGGCACCCAGCCCTTGATGCGCTTGAGCGCGTCGAACATGCGGTCGCGGTTCACCGTGAGGTCCCTCACCACGGGGAACTTGCTCATGGGCTCCAGCGTGATCGGCTGCTCCAGCTTGTCGATCAGCGCCGAGCAGGCCATGCGCACGCGGCCGTTGATGTTCATGGCGCAGCTGCCGCAGATCTCCTCCAGGCACGCGGCGTCCCAGATCACCGGGGCGACGCGCTTGCCCTCCACGGTGACGGGGTTGCGCTGGATCTCCATCAGGCATGAGATGACGTTGGCGCCCTTCACATAGGGGACCTTGAACTCATCGAAGTGGCCTGGCTTCGCGGGATCATCCTGCCGCCAGATGCGGAAGGTGATGGTCTTGGTGGTGACAGCGGATGCCTGTGCAGTGTCCATGTGGCTCGACCCTTCACTTCCAAATCAGTTGAATGGTTCCCGTCTCAGGCGTACCAGCGCGGCTCGGGGTCCAGCACGGGCGTGGGGATGTCCTCGTAGTGGATCTTCGGGCCGGCCTCGCTGTACGTCGCGACGGTCGTCTTCGCCCACTTCTCGTGGCGCGCGCGCCACAGGCTCATCCACTCCGGATCCTGCGTCGGGTCCTTCGTCTTCGGCTCGGGCAGCGAGAAGTCCGGCTTGTAGTGGGCGCCGCGGCTCTCGTCGCGGAGCAGCGCGCTGGTGGCGATGACCTCACCCAGCTCGAACATGTTCCACAGCTGGTTGGTGTACGACAGCGCGCGGTTGGCCACGTTGCCCGTGTCCAGCACGTTGACGTTGTTCCAGCGCTCCTTGAGCTCGCGGATCTTCTCAATCGTCTTCTTCAGACGGTCGTTGTAGCGCACGACGGTGCAGTTCTCCGTCATGGTGTCGCCCAGCTCCTTGGCGAGCCCGTACGGGTTCTCCGTGCCGCTCATCTTGATCATGGTGGCGAACCGGTCCTGCCAGTACTGCTTCGCGGCCTGGAAGTGCTTCTCCGGCATCGCCGCGGCGCTGGTGCCCTGGCTCTTGGCGAAGGACGCCATGGCCGGGCCGCCGATCATCCCGGAGTAGATGCACGACAGCAGCGAGTTGGCGCCCAGGCGGTTCGCGCCGTGGAAGGCGTAGTCCGCCTCGCCCGCGGCGTAGAGGCCGGGGATGGTCGTGGACTGGTTCTTGGGGCTGCCCTCGGCCGGCGTCAGCGTCTTCGCGTCGGCCTCGAAGTTCACGTACAGGCCGCCCATGGAGTAGTGCATGCCCGGGAAGATGACCATGGGCACCTTGCGCGGGTCGTCACCGACGAACTTCTCGTAGATCTCCATGACGCCCTTGATCTTGGCGTCGAGCACCGCCGCGGGGATGTGCGTGACGTCCAGGTACACGCCGTCCCGGCCGTTGATGCCCATGCCCAGCTCGCGGCAGACCATGAAGATCTCGCGGGTGGCCACGTCGCGCGGCACCAGGTTCTTGTACTTGGGGTACTTCTCTTCCAGGAAGTACCAGCGCTCCGCCTCCGGGATCTGCTGCGGCGCCCGCGTGTCGCCCTTCTTGCGGGGCACCCAGACGCGGCCGCCCTCGCCGCGCACCGACTCGCTCATCAGGCGCAGCTTGTCCTCGCCCGGAATCGACGTGGGGTGCACCTGGATGAACTCACCGTTGGCGTAGCGCGCGCCCTCCATGTAGGCGCGGCCCGCGGCGGTGCCGGTGTTGATGATGGAGTTGGTGGAGCGCCCGAAAACGATGCCAGGGCCGCCCGTGGCCAGGCAGACGGCCTCCGCCGGGAAGGTGCGGATCTCCATGGTGCGCAGGTCGACGGCCACGCTGCCGATGCAGCGCCCGCTGTCGTCCTTCACCGTGCCGAGCCACTCCCAGTACTCGTACTTGGTGACCTTGCCCTCGGCCTCATAACGGCGGACCTGCTCGTCCAGCGCGTAGAGCAGCTGCTGGCCGGTGGTGGCGCCGGCGAAGGCCGTGCGGTGGTGCAGCGTGCCGCCGAAGCGGCGGAAGTCCAGCAGACCTTCCGGGGTGCGGTTGAACGTCACGCCCATGCGGTCCAACAGGTAGATGATGCCGGGCGCGGCATGACACATGCCCTTCACGGAGACCTGCTCCGCGAGGAAGTCGCCGCCGCGCAGCGTGTCCTTCACGTGGATGTCCGGGTGGTCACCCTCGCCCTTGGTGTTCACCGCGCCGTTGATGCCACCCTGGGCACAGACGGAGTGGGAACGCTTCACCGGGACGAGCGAGAGCACATCCACCTGGTGGCCCGCCTCAGCGAGCTTGATCGTCGTCATCAGCCCGGCGAGACCGCCGCCCACCACCGTGAACCGCGCTGCTGCTGCCATCATCGTCTCCTTGACTGCCGGACGCCGGACACTGCTCGGTTGAGCCGGCCCGCCAGGTGGCGCGCCAGGGCCCGGACGTCCCGTGCGAGTTCTACAGGCTAGTTAACTTGGTGAAAACGCGCTGCAATCATGGCGTCCGGGGCAATTAGCCCGCGTCATCCACGGCATCAGACACAGGGCCCGCCGGGTCTCCCCAGCGGGCCGCACGTGGCCGTCCAGCGACTACAGCTTGACGGAGTCGACCGTCTTCTTGACCGACTGGAAGGACTTCTCCAGCTCGGCCTTCTCACCGTCGTTCAGCTCGACGGTGTGGATCTTCTCCACGCCGCCCGCGCCGATCTGCACGGGGACGCCGAAGAAGTAGCCGCTGATGCCGTACTGGCCCTCCAGCAGGGCGGCGGCCGGCAGCACGCGCTTGCGGTCCTGCAGGAAGCTCTCCGCCATGGCGATGGCGGAAGCGGCGGGACCGAAGTAGGCGCTGCCCGTCTTGTACAGGCCCACCAGCTCCGCGCCGCCCTCACGGGTGCGCTTGATGATGGCGTCCAGCTTGTCCTTGGCGATCAGCTGCGTCAGGGGCACGCCGCCCACCGTGCTGTGGCGGACGAGCGGGACCATGTCGTCGCCGTGGCCGCCCAGCACCAGGGCCTCCACGTCGCGGATGGACGAGCCGAGCGCCTCGGCGACGAAGCACTTGAAGCGGCTGGTGTCCAGCACGCCCGCCATGCCCGCGACCATGTGCTTGGGCAGACCCGAGATCTTGTGGAGCGCGAACACCATCGCGTCCAGCGGGTTGGCCACGTTGATGACGAAGGCGCCCGGGGCGTGCTGCTTGATGTTGCCCGCCACGTCCGTCATGATCTTCAGGTTGATCTCAAGCAGGTCCTCGCGGGACATGCCCGGCTTGCGCGGCATGCCGGCCGTGATGATGATCACGTCCGAGCCCGCCACGTCCTTCCAGTCGGTGGTGCCCTTCACGCGGCAGTCGTAGCCGTCGACCGCGGCCAGCTGGTTGATGTCCAGCGCCTTGCCCTTGACCAGCCCCTCGGCCGCCGGGATGTCGTACAGGACCACGTCACCGAGCGACTTCTGCACGGCGAGCAGCGCCAGGTTGCCGCCGATCTGACCGCCGCCGATGAGGCCGATCTTCTTCTTGCCATTCTGAGCCATGGATTCGCCTCTCCTGGGTCCCCAGAGGGGACTACATGTTCTTGATGATGGCCTGCCCGAACTCGGAGCACTTGACCTCGGAGACGCCGCTCTGCCCTTCCTGCTTCATCAGGCGGGCGAAGTCGTAGGTCACCGTCTTGCTGGCGATGGCGCGGTCCATGCCCTGGATCATCAGGTCGGCCGCCTCGTGCCAGCCCAGGTGCCGGAACATCATCTCACCGGAGAGGATGACCGAGCCCGGGTTCACCTTGTCCTGATCCGCGTACTTGGGCGCCGTGCCGTGCGTGGCCTCGAACACCGCGTGGCCCGTGACGTAGTTGATGTTGCCGCCCGGCGCGATGCCGATGCCGCCCACCTGCGCCGCCAGCGCGTCCGACAGGTAGTCGCCGTTGAGGTTCAGCGTGGCGATGACGTCGAACTCGTCCGGACGGGTGAGGACCTGCTGAAGGGTGATGTCCGCGATGGAGTCCTTGATCAGGATCTTCCCGGCGGCCAGCGCGGCCTTCTGCTCCGCGTTGGCGGCGTCCTCGCCCTTGGCGGCCTTGGTGGCCTCCCACTGGTCCCAGGTGTAGACCTTGTCACCGAACTCCCGGGCGGCCAGCTCGTAGCCCCACTTGCGGAAGGCGCCCTCGGTGAACTTCATGATGTTGCCCTTGTGGACCAGCGTGACGCTCTTGCGCTTGTGGTCCACGGCGTACTGGATGGCGGCGCGGATTAGCCGGTCGCTGCCCTCGTGGGACACCGGCTTGACGCCCAGGCCCACGTCGGCCGGGAAGCGGATCTTCCCGAACTCCTTCGGGAACTCCTGCTTCAGGATGCCCAGGAACTTCTCCGCGGCGGCCGTGCCGGCCTCGAACTCGATGCCCGCGTAGATGTCTTCCGTGTTCTCACGGAAGATGGTCATGTTGACCTTCTCCGGCGTCTTCACGGGGCTGGGAACGCCCTTGAAGTAGCGCACGGGACGCAGGCAGACGTACAGGTCCAGCATCTGCCGCAGGGCCACGTTCAGCGAACGGATGCCGCCGCCCACCGGCGTCGTCAGGGGGCCCTTGATGCCCACCAGATAGGTGCGGAACGCCTCGACCGTCTCTTCGGGCAGCCAGCTGTTGACCGCCTTGAAGGACTTCTCGCCGGCCAGGACTTCGTACCAGGCGATCTTCTTCTTGCCCTTGTAGGCCTTCTCCACCGCGGCGTCGAACACCGCCTGGGACGCACGCCAGATATCGCGGCCGGTGCCGTCTCCCTCGATGAAGGGGATGATCGGGTTGTCCGGGACGGACAGCTTGCCGCTCTGCAGGGAGATCTTCTCTCCGGATGACGGGGGCGCCATGGATGTGCTCCTGAGAAGGTGTGACCGTGTAAGAATCGGCGCGGGATAGTCGAGAACCCGCCCCGCGACGTCAAGGAGTTTGGCCACGGGCCGACGCGGAACGACTTATCGGAGCCAGCGGCCGGGCGCGGAATAACGGCCCGTCCCCGCACGTGCACGAAACGACACGGCCGGCACTCCCGGCGGCGCAACGAAAAAGGAGGGCCAGGCACTGGTGGCCCGCCCTCCTCTACCTCTTCAGTGGATCAGCGGCGGGCATGACGGCCCGCCCGGACTACCAGCTGGACATCCCCGGCGCGGGCAGCTCCACCGTCACGGTGATGCCGGCGACCGCGCTGCTGGCCACCTCCAAGGTGCCCCCCATGGACTCCGTCAGCTCACGGGCCCGGGCCAGCTTGCGGTGCAGGGGCCCCACCAGCATGGGCGACAGGAAGACGGCCTGGAGCTCCCGCGCGGACAGCGACGCCCCCGCGACCTGGACCTGGAAGCGAGGCGGCAGGTCCCCGAAGTCGTCCGCGGAGTCCACCACCACACGAACGCCCTGCCCGTTCGAGGCATCCGCGGCGTGCGCCAACAACAACAGCAGCACCTGCTGCAGCCGCCGGTGACTGACATTAGCGGGGACCGGATCCTCAGGAAGCTCCAGCGAAACCTGGACTCCTCGCAAGCGGCGCGTGGCTGAGAGGAGTTCCACCGCGCCGCCAACGACCTCCGTGACATCCACTCGGAGTACGTCTGGCGAGTCCACCGGCATCAGGCCCGTGGCACGGCCGTGAACAGGCGCCTGGCGTTGCTCCGAGGCCTGCGTCCCTCCCACAGCGTTCACGACAGCACTCATCCCTCACACCTCCCGCTCGCTGTACTGAGGGAACTCTAACGAGCCGGTCTGACGAACGCCATTTCACTACGAGAAAGTACGCACAGCCTGCCAGACTTATGACATTACAGCCGCGCAGCATCTTCGCCGTATGAGTGTGCCGTCGCGGTGAATCGCTTCGTAAGACTTGGAAGTAGGTGCTGTCACCTACGACCCACGGACGTCCATTCCGCCAGCCAGAAAACAGCCTGACTGCACAAATCCGATTTGACTGTTCCTCGGAAATCCGTATGATGCGGACCTATAGCGATTCGCCGCCTAACGCAGCACCGCTGGAGCGAGGAGGAACAACCGTGCTTGCACTTTCGACGACTGCATCTGGGGTTCCTCAGCACCGGAGAAGGGGGCGCCTGTTCATGGAAGGGGGAAACCCGCTCTCCGACCGTCGGTCGGTCGAGTTCCGCAGTCGTGACGCGCTGTTCAACGTGATTCCGCTGCCGCCCGCCGAGGCCGCGCTGGATGATTCGGGCTACTCCCTGCACGGGACGGGCGCGGATGCCATCACCTGCTCCGTGGGTACGCCGGACGGCGCCATGGGCGTGGTGACGCGGCTGAGCCCCACCGTGGTGTGGGTGATGCCCACGGGTGAGGTGGACACCTCCGACGCGCGCGGCCTGCCTGTCTATCTGTCCGGCCGTGGCGTGACGCTGGGCCCCATCCGGGGCGCCTTCATCCGCACGGACGCGGACACGGCCGGGTCCCCGGTGGGGCTGCAGCTGGTGAACGTCTCGCTGGAGCAGGGCCGTCAAATCCTGGCGCTGCTGGCGGATGCGCTGAAGCGGGGCGTCGCGGTGCCGGCCGCGTCTGCCCTTCCGGTGCAGGACACCATCGACGAGTCCGAGCGCATCCGCGCCATCCTGGTGGCCATCAGCACCGCCGGCAACAAGGGTGTGCTGCGCCGCATGGGCCGCACCGTCCGCCTGGTGCTGGAGCGCTACAACGCGGAGACGGAGCAGTTGGAGTGGCACGCCGAGGACCCGGTGACAGACTGGGGTGAGGCGCCCTACGACATCGACGTCATCGGCCACAACAGCGCGTACCGCATGCGCCTGGAGGTGGGAGCGCCGGACGGCCAGCGCTTCACGTCGCCGCTGCCCGACGTCCTCTTCCGCATCCGTCACCGTTGGCACCGCCGCACGCCCGCGCCCGAGGGAGTGCGCGTCACCTTCCACCACCCGCTGTGGCGCGAGCAGGGGGAGATGGAGCGCGCGGCGATGGACCTGTCCTTCTCCGGCATGTGCATCCGCTGCCGCCCGGAGGACCTGCTGTTCCCGGGGCTGCTGCCGCCCCTGCTCGAGCTCCACACGCCGGACGGCCAGTCCATCAGCCTGCGCGGTGAAATCCGCTACGTCACCAGCGCGCGCGCCGACGGCACCGTGCTGTGTGGCTTGAGCGTGTCACCCTACTCTTCCGACGAGGCGCGCTGGGTGCGCTTCGTCTCCCAGACGACCAACCCCAACACCTGCACCAGTGACGTGCAGGAAGAGGGGCTCTGGGATGTCTTCACGCTGTCTGGCTTCTTCAGCCTGGCGAACAAATCCTCTCAGGAATTCGACGCACTGAAGCAGGCCTTCAGCCACATGGCCAAGCGCGCCGCGGAAGTGCCGCAGCTCTTCTGCCAGGCCGTGTGGCCTTCCGAGCGCGGCCCCGAGGCGACGCTGTCCATCATGAAGTCGTACCGGCACACCTGGATGGGACACCAGGTGGCCAAGCGCCCGGGCAAGCCCGCCCTCAAGGGGCTGGAGCCGGGCCGCATCATGCACGACCTGTACGTGCGCTGCTTCGAGCACCCGCAGAGCGACCCCGACTTCCGCTGGGCCGTGGCCTACGTGGAGGGCCTCAACCCCTGGATCGCGCGCGCGCACGTCCGCTACGGCGAGCGGCACATGGCGGCGAACCCGGAGCTGGCCTTCACGCGCAAGATCCACATGATGGACGTCTACACGCACGAGCAGACGGGCCGGCTGCACGAGGGCATCACCATCAGCCCCGCCACCTCCGCCGAGCTGACGCTGTTGACGGACCACATCGCCCACTCGCGCCCGTCCTGCTACGTGGAGGCGCTCGACTTCACGCGCGACCGCATCGACATGCGCGCGGTCCAGGGCCAGTGGAACACCTTCGGTTTGGAGCGCGAGCGCGAAGTCCTCATCGCGCGCCGCAATGGCGTGGCCCTGGGCGCCGCCGTCCTGGAGCTGGGCCAGCCGGGCACCAATCTCTACAGCCTGCTCGACATGGCACGGCTGTTCCCCCTGAGCGACGCGGGGCCGTCCACCTACGTCGCCTTGGTGGATGCGGCACGCCGTTGGTACGCCGCCCGCCACCGCCGCTCGTTCCACTATCTCTGTGAGGACGACGGTGGGCAGTACGTACAGGACGCCGGGATTCATGCAGGTCCGGACCCGTACATGTGGATCATCTCCGCGAAGTTGATCCCCGACTACCTCGAACACATCAGTGAAGTGTCCATCGGGCGCCGAAGCGCCCCCAACTCTCGCCAGGGATAACGAACATGAGCAAGCCACTCGTGGAGGAGCTGTACACGCCCAACCTGACCGCCGTCCGTGAGCGCATCAAGACGGACCCCAGGCTGAAGGTGCTGCTGGACGACAAGGCGGACCCCGCGCTCTTCGAGGCCTTCCTCATCACCTGGAACTCGCTGGGCGTCTACATGACGGAGCCGGTGGACGGGTGGATTCGCCGCGCCGGTGAGGCCACCGTGAAGGTGGGCCTGGACGACGTGGGCCAGAAGCTCATCGCCCACGCCAAGCACGAGGCCGGCCACCACCTGATGATGGTCGAGGACACCAAGCACCTGGTGGCCCGCTGGAACGAGCGCCGCAGCCCCAAGCTGAACGTCGAGGAGCTCCTGGCCCAGCCGCCCACGCAGGCGATGAAGGAGTACCGGGAGATTCACGAGAACACCATCACCGGCGAGATGCCCGCCGCGCAGGTGGCCATCGAGTACGAGATCGAGGGCCTGTCGACGGTGCTCGGCCCCGTGATTATCGAGCAGGCCAAGAAGGTCTGTGGCGAGGAGATCCTCCAGGGCATGTCCTTCCTCAAGGAGCACACGGAGATTGACGTGGGTCACACCGCGCTCAACGAGGTGATGCTCGACAAGCTCCTGGCCCAGGTGCCGGACAAGGCGCCCATCATCGCCAAGACGGGCGCCAGCGCGCTCGACATCTATCTGCGCTTCATGGGCGACTGCGTGGAGCGTGCCGGGAAGCTGGTCCAGTCCGCCGCCGCGGCCTGAGCCTCCCCGCGCCCCCCACGTCACGGTCGTGTGGCGCCCCGGCCCGGGCGCCTGTTGTCTTCCCGTTGCCGCGCGCCTCAGCCCGCCCGCCGGACCTCCGCGCCTTTCGGACGCGAGGGAGGGCGGACGCGGCCCTTGAGCGAGCCCAGGAGGTGGCCCCGCTTGCCGCCTCCCGCGATACCGAACACGTAGCGGTCCGGCCGGAGCACCACGAGGTCGGCCGCGTACCGCGCGAACCAGGCGCCCAGGCGGCCGTCCAGGTCCACCAGCGTGTCCGCCCCGCCGGTCCCCGCGCGGTCGGCGGCGGCCACCCGCCACCAGCGGGCCCCGAGCTCGTCCGCCAGGGCCCGTGCCTCGCGCTGCGCTTCCTGGGAGGCGCCTGGGCGCGTGAGCACCACGAACCCCTCGCCCAGGCAGTCATCCAGCAGCGCCGTCTCCCCGTCGGGCCGCTCCACGCGCGGCTGCGGGAAGTAGGAGCCCTCCGGCACGTCTCCCTTCTCGCGTTGGGCGCCATGCATGAAGCCCCGGCGCAGCGGCATCTCCGGCTTCACCTTGTAGTCGCGGATGAAGTCACCCATCACCGGCAGCCGGTACATCACCTGGATGAGCGCGTTGCGGACGCGAGCCATCACCCGCCCGCCCGACATCATCACCCGGCCCATGGCGTCCGAGCCGCGAATCACCTCCGACACGTGGCCACGCCGCTCTTCCTCGTAGGTGTCCAGCAGCGACGCATCCGCCGCGCCCGTGAGCACCATCCCCAGCTTCCAGGTCAGGTTCGCCGCGTCCCGGAGACCCGCGCAGAGCCCCTGCCCCAGGAACGGCGGCATCAGGTGCGCCGCGTCGCCCAGGAGGAACACGCGGCCTACCCGCCACTGCGCGGACATGCGGCTGTGGTACGAGAAGATCTTGACGGATTCGAGCTCCACCGAATCCGGGTCCAGGTAGTAGCCAATCAGCCGCCGCACGTTTTCGGGCGAGCGCGCCGCCTGCAGGTCCGCATCCGGCTCCAGGATGATGTCGAAGCGAATCTCGTTCGGCGCGGTGCGCGCGATGAAGCCCCGGCGCACGGGGCCACACAGGTAGCTGGTGAAGTCCGGTTCGGGTGAGGACGTCTTCACGGTGATGGCCAGCGAGTGCTCCAGCGCCGTCGTCCCCACGAGCGTCAGGCCCAGTCGCCGGCGGATGGAGCTGTGCGAGCCGTCGCACGCGAGCAGGAAGCGCGCGCGCACGTTGACGGCTCGCTCCCCCGCGACCTCCTTCACGCGGGCGGTGACGCCCTCTTCGTCCTGGACGAAGGACTCCACCTCGTGGCCCAGCCACAGGTCCACATGCGGGAAGCGCTTCAGCCCCTGGCGAAGCGCCGATTCCATGCGCGGCTGCTGGAAGAAGGCCGCGGGCACGTAGCCGAACGGCCGGTCCAACCGCGTGAAGTCCACCTCCGCCAGCGAGCGCAGCGAGTCATTCAGGTACTGCAGCCGCTTGCACGGATAGAAGCCCGCGCCCAGGTCGCCCACCAGCCCCGTGGACTGGAAGATGCGCTGGCCCTCGTCATCCACGCTGATGGCGCGGGACTGGCCATGAGGCGTGACTTCACGCTCCACCACCAGCGTCCGAATCCCCTGCTGCCCCAGGAGGTTCGCCGCCATCGCTCCCACCGGACCACTGCCCACGATGATGACATCAACGGACTCCGGAGCCATCTCTCCCTCCCGTTGCGAGAACACGTGCTGAGCTGCCGTTGAGGCGTTTCGATATCAAAATCCCTCGTGCGGTGTCTCTTCAACTCTTCAACGACGGGCGTGGAAATCCTTGCATGTTTGAGTTTTGACCTTGGGAGTGAAAGGTTGCAGCCGCATCAGCAATGGCGAGGGGTTCCCGGCGCGGATGGCGCAAGACTGTCCACGCGTCCCAGGTCCGCGCAGGAAATGCGGGCCCCTCCTCGGAGGGCAGGCAGTCACGCGGGAATACGACAGCCCGGAGTGGCTTTTGAAAGATGGCGACCATGTCTCCGGGTTGAGACGACGACCCTTGTCGGGAAATCGCCACTGATTGCCAGCTTCAACGCGCGGCGTCGTGATTTTCGTGACTTGAAAAGGTCGGATGTGTCCGAACACTGCGGCGCGAAGGAGCACGCACATGGAATGGCTTGAGTTCTCCTGTTGGTCCCCGGAGGTCGAAAAGCAACTGGCGATGCAGGCGGCCCGACTGGGCACCTTCGAACATCGGGGCGCGTCGGCCTCCCGTCGGTCCGGGGCGGCCACCACCGTGTCGGCCACCTGCCGACTGAGCACCGTCCTGCGGCAGTTCCCTCGGACCAATCCCTGGGGCCACCCCGTCTCGGAGTGCTGAGCTCCGTGGGTCAGCGTCGGGCGTGCCGGCTCAGGACGGTGCGCTCGACCTTCCCCATGGCGTTGCGAGGCAGCGCGTCCACCCAGACGAAACGCGCGGGCGTCTTGAAGCCCGCCAGGGACTGACGGCACCACGCCGCCAGTGCCTCTTCCCCGGGTTGCGGCTGTCCCGGGCGCGGCGCGATGTAGGCCACGGGCACTTCGCCCCAGCGGCCGTCCGGGAAGCCCACCACGGCGGCTTCCTGTACCGCGGCGTGATTGACAAGCACCGCTTCCACCTCCGCCGGGTAGATGTTCTCCCCACCCCGGACGATGAGGTCCGTGCGGCGAGACAGCACGGTGAGCCGTCCCCGCCCATCCAGCACTCCCACGTCCTTCGTGCGCAGCCAGCCGTCCCGAACCGCCTCCAGCGTGGCCTCCGGACGCCGCCAGTACCCGGCCATCACGGTGGGCGCGCGCACCTCGATGTCGCCCTCCTCCCCTGGGCCGAGGACTTCGCCCCCCACGCCGACGATGCGCACCTCGACACCCGGCAACGGGACGCCGGCGGTGCGGCCGTCCGCCTCGTCCGGGCGCTCGGTCGTCACCTGTGAGCAGGCCTCCGTCAGGCCGTAAGTCTGAAGGGCGCGCAGGCCCGCGGCGCTCGCCCGCGCGAGGAGCGGCACGGGCACCGGACCTCCGCCTATCAAGGCCAGGGCGAAGGAGTCCGGCATGCGCCGCCCCCCCCGCGCGTCGAGCACCCGCTCCAGCGTCGTGGCGACGAGACTCACATGGGACACGCCCTCCCCGTCGATGGCCTGGTTGGCCGCATCGGCGTCGAAGCGCTCGTGCAGGACGAGGCAGCCCCCCTCGTAGGCGGTGCGGGTGAGCATGGCGATGCCCCCCACATGGAAGAGCGGCAGCGTGCCCAGCCAACGCGGGGCTGGATGCGCCCCCAGGTTGGCCGTGGACGCCCGTGAAGACGCCCGGAAGTTGCCCTCCGTCAGCACGGCCCCCTTGGGCCGGCCCGTCGTCCCGCTGGTGAAGAGCACGACCCGGGGTGATGAGGACTCCAGGGACTGACACGTCGAAGCGTCCGTGGAGGCGGCCTCCGCGAAGGACTCGAGTGGCCGCGCCCCCGGGAGTCGCTCCACCAGGGCGCCCAGCGCCAGCGTCAGGCGGGGCTGGAGGTCCTCCACCATGGGCGCCAGCTCCGCGGCCGTGAGCCGGGCATTGAGCGGCGCCAGCACCGCGCGCAGCCGGCCCAGCGCCCAGAAGAGACACACGGAGGCGGCGTGGTTCGTCGCCAGCGAGGCCACCCGGTCCGAAGCTCCAACACCCTCCGCCTGGAGTGCGGCCACCCACCGGGCGACTTCCGCATCCAGCGCGCCGTAGGACCAGGAGCGGCCCGCGAACGTCAGGGCCTCCGCCTCGGGATGACGGCGGGCGCCTTCTCGAATGGGACACACCAGGACCGGCATTCCGTCACCTTGGGGCTTCTTTGGCCGTCACACCCAGGACAGGGAGCTCAGACCGAGCCCCGGGGCGCTCGACAGGGAGATGACGCCTCGCCGCGGATGGTACGGGTGTCCTTCTGGCTCCTTCACCAGCAAGCGCCCCACCGCGAGCCCGGAGGCCAGCGCGCCGGAGGGCAGCGCCGCCGCGAGGTGTGCCGCGCCAGCCCGAGCGACCACGCCATCCATGGAGCTGGTGACATAGGCCTGCATCCCGAGCCGCGCCGCGCGCATCGCGACGACGAGGCACGGCAACAGCCCGCCCAGCACCATGGGCTTCAGCACCACCGCGCCCACCGCTGGCCCACCGCCCAGCAACGGGTCCACCGTCAGCAAGGCCCGGAGCGCATCGGGAGAAGCCAGGGACTCGTCCGCGGCCACCGGGCATGGGGCGCGGCGCTGAACGCGCCAGAGCGCCGCGAGGTCCTCCGGCGGCGTGGGCTGCTCCACCAGCTCCAGGCCATACCAGCCCAGCCGGTCCAAGGCGCGCTTCGCGTCGGGCTCGGACCAGCCGCCGTTCGCGTCCAGGCGGAGCTTCACGTCCGGCCCCACCGCGTCGCGCACGGCCTTCACGCGCGCCTCGTCGGCGTCCAGCGGACGGCCGGCGACCTTCAACTTCAAGGTCCCGAAGCCCTCGGCCACGGCATGACGGGCCTCTTCCGCCAGGGCCTCAGGGGTGTCGGCGCCCAGCAGCGCGTTCACCGCCACCTCCGTCCGAGCCTCCTCCGCCAGCAGCCAGCACAGCGGCACACCCTGGCGTTGCGCGAGCAGGTCCAGCAGCGCCAGCTCCAGCGCGTGCTCCGCGGCCGGCATGGGGCCCGCTGGCGTCACCTGCCGTGCCCGGATGCGCACGCCGTCGCCTCGCGCCACGGCGGGGGGAAACGGCGACAACGTGTCCTCGATGGCCCGGACCGAGTCACCCAGGAACTGGCCCTTCAGCTCGGACAGCCAGGCGTTCAGCGTCACGCCGCAGTCCTCGAGCGACTCGGTGCCGAACGCCGGTAGCGGCATCGCCTCGCCCAGGCCCTCGCGCCCCTCCTCGTCGACGAGGCGGATGAGGAAGCCTTCTCGCGCCGCGTGCACCCCTTGAGAGGTCTTCAGGGGCTGGCGCAGCTCCAACCGGAGGGGAATGAGCGAAACCTGGGCAATCCGCATGGTCTCACATCATCGCAGGTAGAGGCCCAACGCGAACAGCACGCCAAACACGAGCTGCAGTCTGGCCGTGGACCCCAGGGCCGGATTCAACGCCGCCCCCTCCTGCTTCAGCACCCGCCGCAGCGGGGAAACCGCCAGGGGCAGGCTCAGCAGGGACAGGAACACCCAGGGGCTGGCCAGCTTCAGGGCGTACATCGCGAAGGGCGTGGCGTACGACAGCACCAGCAGGAGGAGATACTCCGCCTTCCCCACGCCCGTGCCGAAGCGGACCGCCAGGGTGCGCTTGCCGGCCTTCACGTCCGTCGTCACGTCGCGCAGGTTGTTGACGACGATGAGCATGGTGCCGCTGGCGCCCACGGGCACCGCCGCCCACCACGCCGCCGGGTCCACCGTCCCCGCCTGCACGTAGTAGGTCCCCGTCACCGCCACCAGGCCGAAGAAGATGAAGACGAACACGTCTCCCAAGCCGTTGTAGCCCAGGGGGAAGGGGCCGCCCGTGTACGCGTAGCCGCACAGCAGCGACGCCAGGCCAATGGCGATGATGGGCCAGCCGCCCACCGCCACCAGGTACAGGCCCACCGCCGTGGCCAGCGCGAAGCACACGCCCGCACCCGCCAGCACGGTGCCCGGCGCGATGAGGCCACTCTGCGTCACGCGCTGAGGGCCCAGCCGCTCGTGTGTGTCGGCGCCCTTCTTGAAGTCGTAGTAGTCGTTGATGAAGTTGGTGCCAATCTGGATGAGCACCGCGCCCAGCAGCGCCGCCAGCGCGGGCAGCAGGCGCCCCACGCCCGAGCCGAACGCGAGCCCCGTGCCCACCAACACCGGCGCCAGCGCCGCCGTCAGCGTCTTGGGACGCGCCGCCATCACCCAGTGCTTCACCCCTGGACGGGGCTTCACCGACAGCGGGCCCGACGCCGGAACCGACGTGCTCACGACGTCACCCGTCCCTCGCTCACGGCCACGGGGCTGTCGAACTGCGGGGCCTCGTACCAGGGCGTCTGGAGGAACCCGAGGACTTCACGGGCATACGCCTCCGGCGCTTCCAGGTGCGGCGCGTGGCCACAGCCCTCGAAGGCGTGGCGCCAGACGACCGGCAGCTCCGTGGCCATGCGGCGGGCAAGCTGGGTGAACTTCGCATCCAACGCGCCCGTCAGCAGCAGCGTGGGCAGCCGCTGGGCGTGCAGCTCGGGCCAGAAGTCCGGCTGAACGCCCAGGCCCAGGCACTCCAGCGCGCCCGCGAGCCCCTCCGCCGTGCAGGCGCGGCGCTGGGAGCGCAGCGCGTCCTTGCGCTCCCGCGGAAGCTGGCGCAGGCCGTCGAACAGCGGCAGTTGCTCCCAGCGCTCCACGAAGGCGTCCACGCCTCGCGAACGGATGAAGGCCACAAGCTGTCCGTCCGCCTCCCGCCGGGCCGCGCGCTCCTGGCGCCGGTGCAGCCCGGGCGAACCACTCTCCATGATGAGCCGGCCGAAGCGGTCCGGCGCGCGCACCGCCGCCGCCAGCGCCACGCGAGCCCCTTGCGAGTAGCCCAGCAGATCCACGGGCCCCAGGCCCAGCGAGTCCACCAGCGCGACGAGCGCGTCCACCGTCTCCACGAAGGCCTCACGCCCCCGCTGGTCCGGCAGCGGCGTGGCCCCATGGCCAGGAAGGTCCACCGCCACCGCGCGCAGGTCGCGGCCCAGGAGCGGACGCAGCCCGTCGAAGGCCCTGCGGCTGCCAGTGAAGCCGTGCAGCAACACGAGCGGACGGGAGCCCTCACCCCACGTCTCGTAAGCCAGCTTCACGCCCATGGTCCTTCTCCCAGTGAGGCCGCCATTCGAGCGAACAGCCGCCGGTGCTCATCCACATTCGCGGTGCGGTCCACGCGCACTTCCACCAGGTGGAGCCCGCCCTCCAGGCCCTCGCGCACGGCCGACCTGAGCGCGACGGGCGTCCGCGGCCGATGGAACCGGGCCCCGCCCAGCGCCGCCGCGTGGGACAGGTCCACTCCGTGCGGCGTACCGAAGAGCGTCTCGAACGTGTCCCGAGGCGCGGCCTGGGCGATGGGGAGGAACGAGAAGATGCCGCCCCCGTCGTTGTTCACCGCCACCACCGTGAGCGGCACCCGCGTGCGCGACGCGGTGACGAAGGCCCCCACGTCATGCAGCAACGCCAGGTCCCCCGTGAGCAGCACCGCGGGTCGGCCCGCCGCCGCCGCCATGCCGAGCGCGCTGGAGACGATGCCGTCAATCCCGTTGGCCCCCCGGTTGGCCAGCACCCGCAGCGGCACCGCACCCGCCGGGGCGAAGGCGTCCAGGTCGCGGATGGGCATGCTGCTGGACACGAAGAGCGGCGCGCCCGCGGGAAGCGCCGCCACCACCTCGCGAGCGATGCGTGGCTCGGAGAGCATGTCGGCCTGCTCCGCGAACGCGGCCTCCAGCGCCGTGTGTACCCGCTGCTCCGCGGCCAGGAAGCCTCGCGCCCACGGTCCCACGCCGCGCGCGAGCCCTCGCGTCAGGGCCTCACAGGCCGCCACCGCCGAGCCCTCCACCACCGTGGACGCACGGTGCGCCGGGTCGAACAGCCCGCCCCCGTCGCTGAAGAGGACGATGTCCGCGCCAGAGCCGTCCAGCCACTGCTGCGGCGCCTTCGGCGTGAGCCCTCCACCGAAGCGCAGCACGAGCTCCGGACGGTGCGCCTTCGCGAACGGCGCGTGCCGCAACATCGCGTCGTAATAGGACAGCGTGAGCGGGCCGCCGCCATACCGCGCCTGCGAGGTGGACTCGGCCAGCACGGGGTAGCCCGTGGCCTGCGACAGCGCGCTGATGGCCGCCGCGAAGCCATCCGTTTCATCGCGCGGGCCACACACGATGACGCCGCGAGGGGTCGCGGCAATCCGGCGACGAACCTCGTCCAGGGTGGCCGCGTCCGGCACCGGCTCCGGCGGGACGATGCGCGTCAGCGGCGCACCAGCGCGGCCTGACTTCGCGAGCGCGCTCAGGGACGCCTCGGCGAAGGGCTCGGCGATGGGGGCCAGCGGCTCGCGGAACGGGACGTTGAGCTGCACGGCGCCACGCGGCGCGCGCCACGCGCTGACGACCGCGCGCGCAGCGGTGGCGCGCAGGTGGATCAACGCCGCGTCATGCGCCTCCGGCTGCCCCAGGTCCGCGTAGAAGCGGGCGTGCTCTCCGAAGAAGCGCGCCTGCGGCACCGTCTGCGGCGCGCCCCAGCCCTGAAGCTCCAGGGGCCGGTCCGCCGTCAGCACCACCAGGGGAACCTGCGACAGCGCGGCCTCGATGACCGCCGGGAAGAAGTGCGCGCCCGCGGTGCCGCTGGTGGCCACCACCACCGCCGGCGCGCGCGACTGCTTCGCGAGCCCCAGGGCGAAGAAGCCCGCGCTGCGCTCGTCGATGACGGACCACGTGCGCAGCCCCTCCGTCCCGGCGCAGGCCAGGGCCAGGGGCGATGACCGGGAACCCGGGCACACCACCGCGTGGCGAACACCACCGCGCACGAGCTCTTCCAGCAACGCGCGCGCCCACAGCACGTTGAGGTTAGCGTCGGACGACATCCCCGCCTCCCAAGGCCCGCAACATGGCCAGGCTCTTCATCTCCGTCTCCCGCCACTCCGAGTCCGCGTTGGAGCCAGCCACCAGCCCCACGCCGACGAACAGCCGGGCCTTCGCGCCCTTCACGCGCGCCGAGCGCAGCGCCACCATCAGGTGCGCCCGCCCAGGCCCCACCCAGCCCACCGGACCCGCGTACCAGCCACGGTCCAGGCCTTCGTGCTCCACCAGGAACGACAGCGCGCGCTCACGGGGCGTGCCGCCCACGGCCGGCGTGGGATGCAGCGCCTCCACCACCTGCGCCGGCGTCACCCCGGGCCGAAGCTCGGCGCGAAACCCCGTCCGCAGGTGCACCACGTTCTTCAAGGTCAGCAGCGCGGGCTCCGCGTCCGACGACACCTGCTGCGCCAGCGGCTTCAACGCGGCGACGAGGTAGCCCACCACCGACGCGTGCTCGCGCACGTCCTTGTCGTGTCCCCGCAGGCCGTCCGCCTGGCCAGGCGCGGCCGTGCCCGCCAGGGCCTCCGTCTCCAGCACCTGCCCGTCCACCCGGCACAGCGTCTCCGGCGTGGCGCCCAGGAAGCACGTGTCGTCCGGCGCGCGGAACAGGAAGGTGGCGCAGCGGGGATTCTGCTCGCGCAGCCGCGCCAGCACGTCCACCACGTCAAAGGGCGCGGCCCCTTCCGCATCCAGCGGGCGCGCCAGCACCACCTTCTGGAGGTGCCCGGACGCAATCGCGTCCAGCGCGCGCCGCACCCGCGCCTCGAAGTCCGGCCGCGACGCACTCAACTCCAGCGCCACGGGCTCACCGCGCGCATGCCGGTACGACTCCGGAAAGCAGGCACAGACGCGCTCCAGCCGCGAGCGCACCAGGTCCTCGCCCCCTCGGCCCTCCTGCGCGAACGCCACCACGCACACGCCGCGCGCCGTGCGGAGCACCAGCACCTCGGGCAGCGTCCAGCGCGTCACGCCGTGCGACGCCCACGCCGCGTCCACCGTGCCCGAGACACCAAAACGGATGCCACCAAACCAGGGACCCGGCATTGACTCCGGGGCTTCGCCCAGCCAACGCACCCGCGCGCGCCCGAGCGAGGCCAGCACGCCAGGAATGTCGGAGGCGTCCCGCGCCTCCACCACCGCGGCCTCGCCCCACCCCGCCGCCGCCTCCTGCGCCAGCGGGCGCTCCCAATAGATGGTCGGAACGCCCAATACGTCCGCACCCGCGAGCGGATCCACCACCGCAAGGGGCGTCATTCCGGCCACCCAGCGCTGGCTCTCAACGGGATTGAGCGTCTTCATCAGCGTTCCTCATCGGCGATTGCGGCGCAATCACCTTCGGTTGTCTTCTAAGCCATCTCGGCTATACATGCACCAAGGAGTTCAAAACCTCTTGAACTCCATGAAGGAGAGGGTCCGTGGGAGGCAAGCGGCCAGACGAACCAGCCGGGTCCGGACGGGCCCCGGGCGCGCTTCGAGTGCTTCGCGCGGAGCGGCCCGAAGGCACGCGCGTGCGCGTGGGCCCCGTGGAAGTCGGAGGTCCCGGGTTCGTCGTCATGGCCGGTCCCTGCGCGGTGGAGGGCGCGGAGCAGGTGCAGCACGCCGCCTCGGTGGTGGCCGCCGCGGGCGCCCATGTCCTGCGCGGTGGCGTATTCAAGCCTCGCACCAGCCCCTACGCGTTTCAGGGCATGGGCGAGCCGGGCCTGCACGTCCTGGCGGAGGCCGGGCGGCGCCACGGCATGCCCATCATCAGCGAGGTGATGGAGTCGGCGCAGATTCCCCTCATGGAGGAGTCCACGGACATCCTCCAGGTGGGCGCGCGCAACATGCAGAACTACTCGCTGCTGCGGGCGCTGGGGAAGGTGCGCAAGCCCGTGCTGCTCAAACGAGGCCTGTCGGCCACGTTGCAGGAATGGCTGCTGGCCGCCGAGTACATCCTCGACGGCGGCAACGAGCAGGTGATGTTGTGCGAGCGCGGCATCCGCACCTTCGAGACGGAGCTGCGCAACACGCTGGACCTGGCGGCGGTGGCCTGGGCGAAGCAGCGCTCCCACCTGCCCGTCATCGTCGACCCGTCCCATGCGACGGGGGACCCGGCGCTCATCCTCCCCATGTCGCTGGCGGCCGCGGCCGCGGGGGCGGACGGATTGTTGATTGAAGTCCACCCGAAGCCCGAGCTGGCCATGTGCGATGGGCACCAGGCCCTGACGCCCGAAGGCTTCGAGACGTTGATGCGGCGGCTGCCAGCCGTGCTACACGCGGTGGACCGACACCTTTGGCGGCCGGAGAGCCCGGCCCAGGTCGTGAGGGCGCGATGAGTACTGAAGTCCGTGAGATGTTCTCTTCCATCGCCACGAAGTACGACGTGACGAATGAGGTCCTCTCGTTCGGCATCCACCGGCTGTGGCGCCGGAAGGCCGTCCGGCTCAGCACCGCGAAGGAGGGAGACCGCGTCCTCGACTGCGCTTCGGGCACCGGCGACCTGGCCCTGGCCTTCAAGCGCAAGGTGGGCGCCTCCGGCCGCGTCGTGGGCACGGACTTCTGCCCGGAGATGCTGGAGAGCGCCCCCGCCAAGGCGGAGAAGGCGGGCCTCCAGGTGGACTTCCAGGTGGCCGACGCGATGGACCTGCCCTTCGCGGCAGACAGCTTCGACGTGGCCTCCATCTCCTTCGGCATCCGCAACGTGGATGACCCGGTGAAGTGCCTGAAGGAGATGGCGCGGGTGGTCCGGCCCGGTGGCCATGTCGTGGTGCTGGAGTTCGGCCAGCCCACGGGGGCCTTCGGGGCCCTGTTCCGCTTCTACAGCAAGACGGTGATGCCCGCCGTCGGTGGGCTGCTGACGGGCAACCGCGCCGCGTACCAGTACCTGCCCAAGACGTCCGCCGCGTTCCCGGCTGGCGACAAGTTCCTGGAGTTGATGGACCAGTCCGGGGCCTACGCGGCAAAGTCCGCGCATGCGCTCACGTTCGGCACCGCCTACATCTATGTCGGCACCGTCCGCTGAGGAGCGGCGGGACCTCGTCGAACAGATTCTCGCCTCGGTGGATCCCCGGCTCGCGCCGGGACTGAGGGTGGCGGTAGCCCGCCCGGGCCCCTCCCCATTCCCCGTCTCCGGACAGACGGTGGTGCTCGCCGGCCACCGGAGCGCCGGCAAGTCGCGCCTGTTGCCCATGGTGGCCCGCATGCTCGCGCGGCCCGGGCTGGACCTGGACGCGCACCTGGAGCGCCTCCACGGCCGCCCGCTGCGCAGGTGGGTGGCCGAAGCGCCGCAAGCGTTCCGGACCGCCGAACGACAGGCCCTGCTGGACCTGCCGGCTGGAGCCCTGGTGGCCGTGGGAGGGGGCTTCTTGTCCCACCACCCGGACGCGCTGGCCGGGCGCTTCACCCTGGTCGTCCCCGTGTGTTTCGACACCTACCGTGAGCGGCTGCTCACGGACCGGACGCGCCCGCGGCTGCGCGCCGACGTGTCGCTCGAAGAAGAATTGTCCGCCGTGTTCCATGAGCGCGAGGTGCTGCACGCCCGCGTCCCCACCGTGGCCCTGGAGGACTTCCTCCGAGGCTGCCTTGCCCCCGAGGTGCCCCTGTGACGCCCGCCCGGCGCGTCGTCACCCTGCCCCCCACCTTGCTCGGCGAAGACGCCGTCCGCTTCGCGCGTGACGGCCAGCGCCGTGGGGCGGACGTCCTGGAGATCCGCACGGACCTGCACGCCCCTGACGCGATTGACCCCGAGGCGCTGGCGGCGGTGCTGCCGTTGCTCGTCTCCGAGCGGGGCAAGCCGCTGCCCGCCCGCTGGGTGGCCGCGGCCTGGCGCGTGGACCGGGACTTGATGGACGCGTCGGGGCAACAGGGTTCGCTGGCGGCACCGCCGGGAAAGCTGCTCGCGTCGCACCACGCGAGCCGGCAGCTGTCCACGGAGGAAGCGCTCCAGTTGTGGGAGCGTGAGCTGCCCGCCGACGCCCTGGTGAAGCACGTGGAGCCGATGACGGACCCGGCGCACCTCGTCACGCTGCTGGAGACGCAGCGGCGGATGGCGGAGCGCTTCGGTGCCACGCGCGTCACGGTGCTGGGCATGGGCGCGGTGGCGCTGCCCACGCGGGCGCTGCTCGCTCGGGGCAACGTGTTGGACTACGTCGCCGCGGGAGGCGCCTGGGTCGCGGCGCCCGGGCAGCGGCTGCTGGATGACGCCGTGCGGGAGCTGCGCGGCGCGGACCGGTACACGGTGGCGCCGCCGCTGCGGCTAGGCATCCTGGGGACGTCCATCCTCCACTCGCGCTCGCCCCGCATCCACCGTCAGCCCTTCGACCGCATCGACCTGCCGGAGGACGGGCCCGTGGAGGCGGTGGTGGACGCGCTGCTGCCGCATTACGGAGGCTTCGCCGTCACCAGCCCCTTCAAGCTGCGGCTGGCGAAGCACACGGGGTCCTCCCTGGACGCCATCAACACGCTGGTCCGCCGGGGCGACCGGTGGGAATCCTTCAATACCGACACGTTCGGCGCCCGCACGGTGCTCGAGCGGCTCGGGGCTCGCGAAGTCTTCGTCCTGGGAGATGGGGGCGCCACGTCGGCGCTCCGGTCCGTGGCGGCGGAGCTGAGCTGTGACTTGCGCGTCTTGCGACGCGCCGACATCCAGGCGCCTCTCACAGGGGCGGGCGTCTGGACCTGGCCCGATAGGGTGCCCGCTCCTGACGACCTGCGCTTCGACGGGGCCCGTGTGGCGGTCATCGCCTACGGCGCTCCGGGCCGGCGCATCGCCGCGGAGGTTGTCCTCCGCGGCGGTACTCCGGTCCTGCTGGGTGCGGCGTGGTTCGTCGCGCAAGCCCGGCGTCAGCGCCAACTCTGGGAGTCCGCGACATGAATACCTTCGGCGAGCTGTTTCGCCTGACGACGTTTGGAGAGAGCCACGGCCCCGCGCTCGGCGCCATCCTGGATGGCTGCCCCGCCGGTGTGCCCCTGACGCGCGAGCAGATTCAAGTCGCGCTGGACCGTCGGCGCCCTGGCCAGTCCACCCTCACCACCGCGCGCAGCGAGCCGGACCAGGTGGAAGTCCTGTCCGGCGTCTTCGACGACAAGACGCTGGGCACGCCCATCGCCGCCATCGTGCGCAACACGAACCAGCGCTCAGGGGACTACGAGAAGCTGAAGGCCGAGGACCGGCCCGGCCACGCGGACGCCGTGTGGCGCGAGCGCTTCAAGCACCGCGACCACCGCGGCGGCGGCCGAACCAGCGGACGCGAGACGCTCTGCCGCGTCATCGGCGGCGCCATCGCCGAGGCGTACCTGGCCCGTGACGTGCCCTCCATCCGCACCGTTGCCTACGTGTCCCAGGTGGGCAACCTGGTGGCCGCCGTCCCCGCGCCGGGCCTCACCCGCGAGCAGGTGGACGCGCACGCCACGCGCTGCCCGGACGTCACCGTCCGCGACGAGATGTCCCAGCGCATCCTCACCGCGAAGGAAGCGGGCGACAGCCTGGGCGGCGCCATCGACGTGCGCGTGGAGGGCCTGCCCGTGGGGCTGGGCGAGCCCATCTTCGGCAAGCTCAAGGCGCGCATCGCCCAGGCGCTGGGAAGCATCGGCGCCGTCACCGGCGTCGTCTGGGGCCCACCTGATTTGCTGGAGCGCATTGGCCAGCCCGGCATCCAGTTCCACGCCGTGAAGGACGCGTATGGCGGCATCCAGGGCGGGCTCGCCAACGGTGAGCCGATGCAGCTCCGCACCTTCTTCAAGCCGCCCGCCACGCTGCAGGAGCACGCGAAGGGTGGCCGTCACGACCCGTGCATCATGCCCCGCGCCGTCCCGGTGCTGGAGGCCATGGTGTCGCTGGTCATCGCCGACCTCGTCCTCCACATGAACGCGAGGCCGCACGCCCTATGAGCGCTCTTCCTCCCGGGGCCTACCGTCCGCCCTCCGACCGCTGGGGCACCTTCGCCCGGCTCGCGAAGAACCTTCCCGAGGGCAGCATCGCGGTGGTGGACCGCACCGTCGCGAAGCTCCACCCCAGCCTCCTCCCCACCCTGGAGGCGCGCAGCCCCCGCGCCATCATCCAGCTCACTGGCGGCGAGAGCGCCAAGACGTTCACCGCCCTGGAGAAGGTCCTGGCCGGCGGTTTGGCCCTCCCGCGCTCCGGCACGCTCGTGGCCGTGGGCGGCGGCACCATCGGTGACGTCTCCACCGTGGCCGCGCACCTCCTCAAGCGCGGCGTGCGGCTGGTGCAGGTCCCCACCACGCTGCTGGCGGCGGTGGACAGCAGCGTCGGCGGCAAGGGCGCTGTCGACATGACGGTGCGCGGGCGCGTGGTGAAGAACCCGGCCGGCGTCTTCCACTACGCGGACGAAGGCTGGGTGTGCCCCGAGTTCTTCGACACGCTCTCCGATGCGCAGCGCCGCGAGGGCGCGCTGGAGGCGTGGAAGATGGTGGTCAGCCTCGACGCGCCGCGCTTCCGCCGCTACGTGCGCAAGCCGCCCGCGCTGGAGAAGCTGGTGAAGGACGCCCGCGCCCTCAAGGAGAGCATCTGCGCGCAGGACCCGTACGAGCACACGGGGCTGCGCCGGGTGCTCAACTTCGGCCACACCTTCGGCCACGTGCTGGAGAGCGTGTCCCGCTTCAAGCTGTCCCACGGTGACGGCGTGGGCCTGGGCATGCTGCTGGCCCTGGACGTGGGCCGTCACCTGGGCGTGACACCGGAGCCCGTGGCCGCCGAGGTCGAGGCCGCCCTGTCCAATGGCCCTGGCGTCCAGGGCCGCGAGCGCGCCGCCGCCCTCCTCCGCCGCGCGCCCATCAAGGACGTGCTGGCGCTGCTCACCGCCGACAAGAAGGCCGGCGCCAGGGGCGAGCTGCGCATGGTGCTGCTGACGGCCATTGGCGCCACCGAGGTGCGTGACGTGGACGAACCGAGCTGGCGCGCCTTGTGGCCCGCGTGGACGAAGGGGGTGCGCCCATGAGCACGGCGAAGGCTTCCCGTATCCGAGTGGACCCCTCCGCGCTGCACGCCGCCCCCCTCACCCCGCCCGTGTCCAAGTCGGACGCGCAGCGGGCATTGGTGCTGGGGCACCTCACGGGCGCGTGGCCGCTGCCCTCGGTGCAGGCCGAGGCGGATGAGGACCTGCCCGCCGACGTGCGCGTGCTGCGCCGGGGCGTCGAGGCCCTGCGCCTGCCGCCGGACGCCGTGCGCGACATCGACTGCGCGGACGGCGGCGCGCCCTTCCGCATCCTGGCCACCCAGGCGGCGGTGACGCCCGGCGCACAGGCGCGCTTCACCGGCACGCCCCGCCTGGGCGAGCGGCCCCACGGCCCGCTCTTCACGTCGCTGCGCGAGGCCCTGGGTCCCGCGGGCCTCACGCTCACGGAGGGCACACCCTGGCCGGTGGCGCTGCGCGCGCCCCATGACACGTCGAACGTCCCCCCCGTGTTCCGCGTGCCCGGCGCCCAGAGCAGTCAGTACGCCTCCAGCCTGCTGCTGGGCTGCGCCGCGCTGTACCTGCGCGAGCGCCGCCCCTGGCGCGTGGAGATTGATGGGCCCCTCACGAGCGCGGGCTACCTGGAGCTGACGCTGACGTGGCTGCGGCGCTTCGGCTTCGACATCCAGCGCTCACCATCGAGCTACACCGTGGCCGGGTACGCGGCGCCCGCGGCCGTCCCGACGCTTCCGGGGGACTGGTCGTCCCTGGGCTACCTGCTGCTGGTGGCCTGGAAGACGGGCGGCACCGTGGTCCGCGCGGACACGGGCAGTGCCCACCCGGACGACGCCATTGTGCGGTTGATCGAGCAGGTGGGCCTGCGCGCGGCGCCCACCGGTGCGCCCTTCACCCTGAAGGTGGAGGGCCCGCTGTCAGGGGGCCTGCGCGCCTCCGGCGAGGAGTGCCCGGACCTGCTCCCCACGCTGGCCGCGCTCGCCTGCGTGCTTCCAGCGCCCTCCACGCTCACGGAGGTGGGCATCCTCCGCGTGAAGGAGAGCGACCGCCTGGAGGGTATCCGGACGCTCGTGAAGGCGTTCGGCGGAACCACGGAGCTCCAAGGAGAGCGGCTGCTGATCCAACCACCCCGCACGCCTCCCTCGGGCTTCGAGATGAGCAGCGAGGGTGACCATCGCCTCGCGATGACAGCGGCGACACTGTGTGTCCTGTCCGGCGCGCCGCTGACACTCACCGGTCCAGAGTGCGTGGAAAAGAGCTTTCCTGGGTTCTGGCGGCAGCTGTCCGGGGTGGGTGTTCGGATAACTGATGCACGCTGAGACCCTCAGTGTCCGACCAGCAGACTTATCGTTCTTTTTTGTTGAAAGCACTCTCCGCCCTGTGAAATCTCCGCCCCATGGCCAAGGACACGCTGACGATCACCGACAATCGGACCGGGAAGACCTACGAGGTCCCGGTCGAGAACGGCTGTATTCGCACCAATGCTCTCCGCCAGATCAAAACGGGCGACGATGACTTTGGGCTGATGGGCTACGACCCGGCGTTCCTCAACACCGCCAACTGCAAGAGCGCCATCACCTTCATTGACGGAGACAAGGGCATCCTCGAGTACCGGGGCTACCCCATCGAGCAGCTCGCCGAGAAGTCGAGCTTCATCGAGGTCGCCTACCTCCTGCTCAACGGTGAGCTGCCCACGCCGAAGGAGCTGGAGCAGTTCAACCACCTCGTCACGCACCACACGTACGTGCATGAGAACGTGAAGAGCTTCATGGACGGGTTCCGCTACGACGCGCACCCCATGTCCATGCTGAGCTCCACGGTGGCGGCGCTGTCCAGCTTCTACCCCGACGCGAAGAACATCAAGGACCCGCTGAGCCGCCGCATCCAGATCACCCGGCTCATCGCGAAGATGCCCACCATCGCCGCGTTCTCCTACCGGCACACGATGGGCCTGCCGTACATCTACCCGGACAATGACTTGTCCTACGTCGCCAACTTCCTGGCGATGATCAAGCGCATCGGCACGGCGACCTACAAGGTCCACCCCGTGCTCGAGCGCGCGCTCGACATCCTCTTCATCCTGCACGCGGACCACGAGCAGAACTGCTCGACCACGTCCGTGCGCACGGTGGGCTCGTCCGAGGTGGATCCGTACTCGGCGGTCAGCGCGGGCATCGGCGCCCTCTACGGCCCGCTGCACGGCGGCGCCAACGAGGCGGTGCTCCGCATGCTCCGCGACATCGGCCACATCTCCAAGATCCCGGAGTTCATCAAGTCGGTGAAGAGCGGCGAGGGTGAGAAGAAGCTGATGGGCTTCGGTCACCGCGTCTACAAGTCCTACGACCCGCGCGCGAAGGTCATCAAGCGCGTGGCCGACGAGGTCTTCGAGGTGACGGGCAAGAACCCGCTGCTGGAGATCGCCGTCGAGCTGGAGCGCATCGCGCTGGAGGACGAGTACTTCGTGAAGCGGAAGCTGTACCCGAACGTCGACTTCTACTCGGGCCTCATCTACGAGGCGATGGGCTTCCAGGTCGAGATGTTCCCGGTGCTCTTCGCCATCCCCCGCACGGTGGGCTGGTGCGCGCAGTGGGAGGAGATGGTGACGGACAACGAGCAGAAGATCGCCCGGCCGCGCCAGGTGTTCACGGGCTCCCCGCGCCGCGACTACGTCCCCATGAAGCAGCGCGCCGCCAAGTAGTCCTTGGCGCCAGGCCCGCGCGGCTCGCGTGGGCTTGAAGCACGATGGGGCGAGGAACCGCGAGGTTCCCCGCCCCTTTCGCTTTTCCCGCGGCGACGGCGCGCTCAGCCCGTCCGCGACCCGCCCCGTGGGGACTCGTCGTAGAGCGACTCCACGAGGCCGGCGTACTTCTCCGCCACCACGTTGCGGCGCACGCTCAGCTTCGGCGTCAGCTCGCCGCCCTCCACGGAGAAGTCCTTGGGCAGCACCGCGAAGCGCTTGATGGTCTCGAAGCGGGACAGCTTCGGATTCACGTCGCGCTCCACGCGCTCCTGGAGGAACTGACGCAGGCGGGCGTCCTCCGCGAGCTGGGCCGCGCCCTCTGGCCACCCCTGCGCCTTGGCCAGGGTCCGCGCCTTCTCCGCGTCCAGCGTCAACAGGGCCACCAGGAAGTTGCGGCGCTCGCCCAGCACCACCGCCTGCCCCACTCCGGGCAAGGCCTTGAGCAGCTCCTCGATGTTGGAGGGCGACGTCTTCTTCCCGCCCGAGGTGACGATGATGTCCTTCTTGCGGCCGGTGATCTGGACGTAGCCGTCCGCGTCCAGCTGGCCCACGTCACCGGAGTGCAGCCACCCGTCCGCCAGCAGCTCGGCGGTGGCCTCCGGGTTCTTGTAGTACCCCATGCAGACGTTGCCGCCGCGCACCAGCAGCTCGCCGTCGTCCGCGATGCGCAGCTCCACTCCCATCATCGCCCGGCCCACGGAGCCCAGCCGCGTGTGGGACTCGGTGTTCACCGTGCCAGGGCCCGTCACCTCCGTCATGCCCCACACCTCGTGGATGACCATGTCGATGGAGGCGAAGAAGTCCAGCACGTCCCGACCGATGGGCGCCGCCGCCGTGGCGAAGAAGGACACCCGCTCCATGCCGATGCGCTCCTTCAGGGGGGCGAAGACGAGCTTCCTGGCGAGCAGATACTGGGCCTCCAGCGTCATCGGGACGCTCTGGTGGTGCATCACCCGCGCATGCCGCTCCGAGGCGACGTGGCGGGCCCAGGCCACCACCCGGCGCTTCGAGGGCGGCTGCGAGGCCAATCCCTCCTCCGCCTTCGCCTTGAACTTCTCCCACACGCGCGGCACGCCGAAGAAGAACGAGGGGCGCACCTCCCGCAGGCTCTGCGGCATCGTGTCCACCGACGCCGCGAAGTACACCTGCACCGCGCTCAACAAGGGGCTGTGGAGGGAGATGATCTGCTCGGCGATGTGCGACAGCGGCAGGTACGACACGAGCGAGGACGCGTCAGGCCGGCCGAACGTCACCGAGTCCGAGAGCTGCTTCGCCGTCCACACCAGGTTGTGGTGGCTGAGCATCACCCCCTTGGGGTGGCCGGTGGTGCCGGAGGTGTAGATGAGCGTGCCCATGGCCTCCGGCTTCAGGGCGTGGACGCTGTCCCAGTAGGGCTTCTCGTCCGCGCCGGTGCCCAGGGCCATGACGTCCGCGTAGCGCAGCACCCCCTCCGGGAGCACCGTGGGCGCGTCGATGATGACGACGTGGCGCAGCTTCGGCAGCCGCTCACGCAGGGCCAGGGCGGTGCGCAGGTGCTGCGCGTTCTCCACCAACAGGAGCGTGGCCTCGCAGTGCCCCAGGATGTACTCCAGCTGCTCCGGGGCGCTGGTGGTGTAGAGACCGACAGGGACGCCCCCCATGGCGATGGCCGCCAGGTCAGCGACGTGCCACTCCTCGCGGTTGAAGCTCAGGATTCCCACCGGCTGGCCCGCACCCACCCCCAGCGCATGCAGGCCCAGGGCGAAGCGCCGCACCCGCTGCGCATATTCAAACCACGAGGTGGGCGCATAGGCGCCCCCACGGCGCGTCCACAGGGCCGGGCGCTGCTCCTGCTGCGCGGCCCGGTCATGGAGCGCGTGCACCACCGTCTTGGGAAGGTCCATGCCCTGAACGCTAGCGGATGCAAGGCCCCGCACCAATGTCCCCACGTCTCGGACGTTGACAGCTAGTTGGAGTGCTTTGTATGCCGCGCTCGACCATGAGCATCGACTTCACCTGCCAGAAGTGCGAGGCGAGCTTCGAGCTGGACGCTCAGGACCTCATTGAAGGGACTGAGAAAATCGTCTGCCCGCATTGCGACGCCAAGGCGCCCGCCAACCTCACGGAGGACTTCGTCGCAGCGCTCACGGAGATGCGCGCGCAGATCGCCGCGCTCGACAAGCGGTTCGCCGTGTCCATGACGTTGGAGTCCGAGGACCTGGAGGACATGCTCGACGAAGACGACGAGGACGACGACGAGGACGACTCGGAGGACGACGACCTCGATGAGGACGAGGACGAGGACGTCGACGACGAGGAGGACTACGACGAGGACGAGGACGACGACGACCGTCGTTGAGCCTGTCCGCCTGCCCTCCAGCCCGGGGAGCACCCCACGCAGCAGGGGGTAACCGGGCCTGGAGCGCAACCCTCCCGGCAGATGGCCGGGTGCGTAGCTTAAAAGCGTGAAAACGCCCAACCGCGCCACTTTGTTCGTCGCACCTCTCTCTGCCGTGCTTCTGGCGCTCGGAGGGCTGCTGATGTTTCCCGCCTTCACCCCACCGGTAGCGCTGGCGGCCCTGGGAGGAGCACAGGGCCAGCCCTGCGTCACCGAAGGTGAAGACGACCCGAAGGCCTGCTCCGAGTTGGTCGAGCTCGAGGTGCAGGACGTGGTCCCACTGGAGGAAGCCCAGGCCCACGCCGTGGTCCTGGCCACCAAGGACAAGGGCATCGTCCTCCCGGTGTTCGTGGACGAGGCCTCGGCCATCTCCATCGCCTTCCGGCTGGCGGAGCGCCAGCCGCCCCAGCCGCTCGCACAGGACCTCCTGGACGACGTGGTGACGGAGCTGGGGGCCAAGGTGACGGAGGTCCGCATCGACGACCTGCGTGACAACGTCTACTCGGGCCGCGTCTTCCTGGAGCAGGGCAAGAAGAAGATGACGCTGGACGCCCGGCCGTCGGACTCCATCGCCATGGCGCTCACCAGCCACGCCCGCATCCGCGTCACCCGCAAGGTGCTGACGCTGGCCGGCATCACCCGCGAGGAAATCGAGGGGCTCCAGCAGGAAGGCCCCGGCGTGGGCGGCAGTGGCCCGCTGGACGCGCCCGGCTTCCCTGCCCCGGGCGCCCCGAGTGAGCCGCCCATCGACATGGACATGGAGGGCCTGCCGCCGGGTCACCCGATGCTCAAGACGCCGCCGCTGGGCACGGGCAAGGAAATCGAGCTCTAGGTCCTGACGAGAAGCACTCGCAAGAAAGCCCGGCCCCCCCTCCCAGGGATGCCGGGCTTTCTCTCTCTGCCATCGTCGGCAGAAGAGTTAGTCCCGCGGGCGCGAGGCTGTCAAGCCGGGCCCCCGGCCGCCTAGGATGCGCGGCCCTATGCGCAAGGCGAAAATCATCTGCACCCTGGGCCCCGCTTCGGACACGCCCGAGGTCATCGAAGGGTTGATCCGCGCGGGCATGAACATGGCGCGGCTGAACTTCTCACACGGCACGCACGAGGAGCACCGACGCCGGGTGGAGATCATCCGCAAGGTCGCCAAGCGCCTGGGCACGCCGGTGGCCATCCTCCAGGACATCCAGGGGCCCAAGATTCGCCTGGGCCGCTTCGAAGGCGGGCAGCTGCTGGTGAAGCAGGGCCAGGACGTCACGGTGACGACGCGCAACGTCCTGGGCCAGGACGGCGTCATCCCCACCCCCATCAAGACGCTGGTGAAGGACGTGGCCAAGGGCCATGAAATCCTCCTGGACGACGGGCGCGTGCGGCTGCGGGTGCTGCGCGTCCACGGGCAGGACGTGCAGTGCCGGGTGGAGGTGGGCGGGGTGCTCAAGAATCACAAGGGCCTCAACCTGCCCGGCTCGCCCATGTCGGTGCCCACGATTACCCGAAAGGACGCGGCGGACCTGGCCTTCGGACAGGAGGTGGGCGTGGACTACGTGGCGCTGTCCTTCGTCCGCACGCCCGAGGACATCAAGAAGGCGCGCGCGCACGTGGCGAAGCTGAAGACGCCCCTCATCGCGAAGATTGAAAAGCCCCAGGCGGTGGAGCGCGTGGAGGAGATCGCCGCCGTAGCGGACGGCATCATGGTGGCGCGCGGCGATTTGGGCGTGGAGATGCCGCTGGAGCGCCTGCCCGCCATCCAGAAGCACATGGTGAGCGCGGTGAACCGCATGGGCGGGATCGTCATCGTCGCCACGGAGATGCTGGAGAGCATGGTGGCCAACGCGCGCCCCACCCGCGCCGAGGTGTCCGACGTGGCCAACGCCATCCTCGACGGCGCGGACGCCGTCATGCTGTCGGGCGAGACGGCCGCGGGCAAGTACCCGATTGAGGCGGCGTCCACCATGGCGTGCATCGTGGAGGAGACGGAGCGCGGCGTGGTGAAGCACCAACACCCCTCCCCCTTCGAGCGCTCTGAAGATCTGGGCACGGGCGTGGCCGCGGCGGCCGTGGCGGCGGCGACGCAGCTGGGCATTGGCACCATCGTCGCCTACACGGAGAGCGGCCACACCGCGCGCATCATCTCCGAGTTCCGGCCCCACGCGCGCATCGTCGCCCTCACGCCGAGCGAGACGGCCGTGAATCGCATGGCGCTCTACTGGGGCGTGACGGGCCTGCGGGTGGCGCGTGTCTCCACCACCGACGCCATGCTCACCCAGGTGCGGCAGCTGTGCCGGAAGGAGAAGCTCTGCGCGCCCGGCACGCCCGTGGTGGTGGTGGCCGGCGTCCCGCTCAACGTCCCGGGCAACACCAACCTGATGAGCATCCACCGCGTCTGAGCGAGCCAGCGACGGGCCCCGGGACGTGCCGTCACCGGGGCGCCGCGGCCAGCGGGCTCAGAGGACCTTCTGCTCGAAGTCGTAGATCTTCTCGACGGCGAGCTGCCGGTAGCGCTCCACGTTGAGCGCGCGGCGGGAGCACTCCCACACCAGCTCGTTGGGCGTGCGGTCCGGCTCCTTCTTCTTGCGGCGCTTCACCTCCGCCTTGATGGCCTTCACGGCCATGCGGGGGTGGTAGCAGAACGCGGCGGAGAACAGCAGGTGCCCACCGAAGGGGATGAGGCGCGCCTCGATGATGTCCCCCGTCTCCAGGCCCGCGACGTGGCGGCGCTCCGTCACGTCGAAGTCCTTGCCGGAGTACAGCTCGCGCAGACGGACCTCGCCCTTGCCCAGCTTGCGGACCTCGAAGAGGCCGTGGACCGTCTCCGTGAAGCTCCGGAAGGCGTTGGCCTCCTCGGGCGCGGAGCCGGCCAGGCGCTGCTCGTAGAACTCCGTGGCCGGCGTCTTGTTCGTCAGCGACGAGACGCGGTCATAGAGGTAGTAGTCCAGGAAGGACGCCATCCGCAGCTCGAAGAGCTTGTCGTCCTCGAAGACCTCGCCCGTCAGACGGAAGTACTCCGCCTTGGCCTGGAGCAGGTCCTCCTTGCGCGACTCGGCGCTGCCAAAGGCGATGAGCTGATCCAGATACGGCTGATAGGAGAGCGGTGACAGCGACGAGGTCATATTCGGTGGCGCCATCCTACTCCGCCATCAGCTTCGCGAACCTGCCGAAGAGATAGCGCGCGTCATGGGGGCCGGGCGAGGCCTCGGGGTGGTACTGCACGCTGAAGGCCCGCGCGTCCGGGACCCCCAGGCCCTCCACCGTGCCGTCGTTGAGGTTGATGTGCGTCACGACGGCCAGGCCCTTGAGGCTGGCGTCATCCACGGCGAAGCCGTGGTTCTGCGCGGTGATTTCCACCTTGCCCGTCGTGAGGTCCTTCACCGGCTGATTTCCGCCCCGGTGGCCAAACTTCATCTTGTACGTCCGGCCCCCCAGGGCCAGCGCCATGATCTGGTGCCCCAGGCAGATGCCGAACACCGGCACCTTGCCCAGCAGCGCCGCCACGGTGCGGTCCGCGCCCTTCACCGCCGCCGGGTCTCCAGGGCCGTTGGCCAGGAAGACGCCGTTCGGCTTGCGCGCCAGCACCTCCTCCGCCGTGGTGTTGGCCGGCACCACCGTCACGCGGCAGCCCACGTCCACCAGGAAGTGCAGCATCGACTTCTTCAGGCCGTAGTCGTAGGCCACCACGTCGAAGCGAGGCTCGGCTGGCGCCTGCACCTCGCCCAGGCCGGTGAAGACGTCCGGCGAGGGCTGGGTGAAGGTGTAGGCCTCCTTCGTGGACACGCCCGTGGCCAGGTCCAGGCCCTCCATGCCACGCGCGGTGCGGGCGCGCTCCACCAGGGCCGCGAGAGACAGGCCCTCGCTGGAGATGACGCCCATCTGCGCGCCGTGCTCGCGCAGGTGACGCACCAGGCGGCGGGTGTCGATGCCCTCGATGCCGGCCACGCCGTTGCGCTTCAGGTACGCGTCCAGCGACTCCTTCGCGCGCCAGTTGGACGGCTGCTCGCTGAGGGCGCGCACCACCATGCCCACCGCGTGCACCCGGGCGCCCTCCTCGTCCTCCGGGTTGGCGCCGACGTTGCCCATCTCCGGGTACGACATGGTGACAATCTGGCCCACGTACGAGGGGTCCGTGAGGACCTCCTGGTAGCCGTACATGGTCGTGTTGAACACCACCTCACCCACCGTTTCGCCCACCGCGCCAAACGCGCGGCCTTCGAACGTGGTGCCATCCGCCAGGGCGAGCACTGCCCGCTTCGTCATCACCGCGACTCCTTGCTCTGGCCGACCTGGCCCGTGTCGAACACCTTGTGGCCCGAGACCCACGTCTGGATAACGCGCCCCTTCTGCTGCCGGCCATGGAACGGTGTGTTCCGGCTGCGGGAATGAAACTGGTGCGCATCCACCGTCCACTCCGCGTCGGGGTCCACCACCGTGATGTCCGCCGGCGCTCCAGGCGCCAGGTGACCGCCCGGCAGGCCGAACGCCTTCGCCGGCCCGTGCGTCAGCAGCTCCACCGCGCGGTTCGCGGTGAGCACGCCCGCGTGCACCAGCTCCAGCGTCAGCCCCAGCGCCGTCTCCAGCCCCACGATGCCGTTGATGCCCTTCTCGAACTCCACCAGCTTGTCCAGCACCCCGTGCGGCGCGTGGTCCGTGGCGATGGCGTCCACCGTCCCGTCCACCAGCGCCTCGCGCAGGGCCTGCACGTCGGTGTCCGCGCGCAGCGGCGGGGCCATCTTCGCGTGGGTGTCGTAGTCCCCCACCGCCCGGTCATCCAGGATGAAGTGGTGCGGCGCCACCTCGCAGGTGACGCGCAGGCCACTCCGCTTCGCCTCGCGGATGAGCCGCACGCTGCCCTCGCAGGACACGTGCGCCACGTGCAGCCGCCCCTTCGTCTCCTCCAGCAGCACCAAATCCCTGGCCACCATGGCCACCTCCGCCGAAGCGGGGATGCCGCGCAGCCCCAGCCGCGTGGAGGTGGTGCCCTCATGCATGGCGCCGCCCGCGGACAGCGACAGGTCCTCCTCGTGGACCATGACGGGCACGTCGAACTGGGTGGCGTACTGGAGCGTGCGCCGCATCAGCGACGCGTTCATCACCGGGCGGCCGTCGTCGGTGATGGCCACGCAGCCGGCGGACACCAGCTCGCCCATCTCCGCCAGCTCCTCGCCCTTGAGACCCTTGGTGATGGCCCCGGCGGGATAGACGTGGCACAGGCCCGCGGCGCGGGCGCGGTTCAGCACCAGCTCCGTCACCATGGCGTTGTCGTTGACCACCTTGGTGTTGGGCATGGCCACCACGGCGGTGAAGCCGCCCGCCACCGCGGCGCGGCAGCCGGTGAGGACCGTCTCCTTGCCCTCCTCGCCCGGCTCGCGCAGGTGGACGTGCAGGTCGATGAAGCCCGGCAGCACCCACTTGCCGGTGGCATCCACCACGTCGGCGCTGGAGGGCACCGGCAGCGGGGCCTCCGACACCTCCACCACCTTGCCGTCGCGGACCAGCACGTCGCGGACGCCGTCCACTCCGTTGCGCGGGTCGATGACACGCCCCCGCCTGAAGAGCACCGTGGAGCTCATGCCGCACACACCTCCAGGATGGCCCGCCGCACGGCGACGCCGTTGGACACCTGCTCCAGGATGACGCTGCGGGGCCCGTCCGCCACCGCTGGCGCCAGCTCCACGCCCCGGTTGATGGGGCCTGGATGCATCACCACCGCGTCCGCCTTCATCCGCTCCTCGCGGGCCGCGCTGAGGCCGAACAGCCGTGCATATTCACGCGTGGACGGCAGGAACGCCTGCCCCTGCCGCTCCAACTGGATGCGCAGGCACATCACCGCGTCCGCGTGCGGGAGCGCCGCGTCCAGGTTGTGCGTCACCTCCGCGCCCAGCGACGCCAGCCCCGGCGGCATCAGCGTGGGCGGTCCACACATCACCACCCGGGCGCCCAGCGCCTTGAGGCAGTGCAGGTTGGAGCGGGCCACGCGGCTGTGCAGCACGTCCCCCACGATGAGCACCGTGCGCCCGTCCAGCGAGCCCCAGCGCTGGCGCAGCGTGAAGGCGTCCAGCAGCGCCTGGGAGGGGTGCTCGTGCGTGCCGTCCCCCGCGTTGATGACGGCGCACTTCACGTGCTTCGCCACCAGGTGCGGCGCTCCGGACGAGCGGTGACGCATGACGATGGCCACCGGCCCCGTCGCCTCGATGTTGCGGGCGGTGTCCAGCAGCGTCTCACCCTTGGACACCGAGGAGCCGGTGTGCGTCCAGTTGAGCACACTGGCGCCCAACCCCTTCGCCGCCATGTGGAACGACGTCCGGGTCCGGGTGGAGTCCTCGAAGAAGAGGTTCGCCACCACCTTGCCGCGAAGCAGGTGGGTGGTGTCGGGAGCGCCGGGGAGGTGTGCCTTCGCCCGGTCGAGCAGTGACTCCAGCTCGTCCCGGCGCCAGCCTTCGATTCCAAGCAGGTGTCTCATGGCCGGGGGCGCCGCGTACCCCGGGCCGTGCGGCACGTCAAGCGTCGTGCGCGGCGCGGCCGCCTGCCTGCTCCCAGCGAGCGCCTCAACGGACCGGTTCGAAGAACCGATCCACGCGCAGGCCCGTGCCGCCGAACAGGCCGTGCAGCAGCCCGTGGTAGCCCAGCGACAGCCACACCACCATGGCCTTGCCCTTGATGTGGCCGTAGGGGACGTACTCCGCCTTGCCGTAGCCCGTGACGCCCAGGCCGTGGCGGCTGTCCGCGCTGTTGTCCCGGTTGTCACCCACGGCGAAGACGTGCCCCGGAGGGACCTCGTAGGGGCCTTCCCGGCGCGGCATGCGCGGCAGCGTCTGCAGCGCGGCGTGCGCCACACCGGACAGGTCCTCCTCGTAGAGGGTCTCCTGCTGGTCGTACCAGCGCCCGTCGTCGGTGATGTTGTGGACGGTGAACGCGTTGGCGACGAGCTCGCGCCGCTGCGGCTGGCCGTTGATGTGGATGACGCCGTTGATGAACTCCACCACGTCGCCCGGCACGCCGACCACGCGCTTGATGTAGTCCACCGACTCGTTCACCGGGTTGTTGAAGACGATGACGTCCCCACGCTCCGGCGGCCGGACGATGACGAACGGCACGAAGTTGAGGAACGGGACGCGCACGCCGTAGATGAACTTGTTGACGAAGACCTGGTCGCCAATCTCCAGCGTGGGCAGCATGGAGCCGGAGGGGATGCGGTACGGCTCCACGATGAAGGTGCGGAACACCAGCGCCACCAGCAGCGCCTTGCCGAACCCACCCAGGAAGTCCATGGCGGACTGCTTGCGGAACGCGCCCAGGTGCTGCGCGGTCAGCGCCTCCAGTCCCTTCACCTCGGTGCGCAGCGCTTCCGCCTCACCCGCGGCGGAGGCCTGCTCCACGCGCAGCGCCTGCTCGGCGATGCGCTCCAGCACCGGCCCCGCCACCTTCGCGCTCACGCCGGGCTTGCGGAGGATGCGCTCGTTCTCCTCCAGCAGCTCGTTCGCCTCGTGGCGCACGCCGCGCAGCGCCTTCTCCCGGGGGGAGACGTTGCGCCACACCAGCAGGGCCACGAAGTAGAGGACCAGCAGCAGCCCCAGCCCCTTCATCACCGGCTGGGCCCACGCGGCGGAGGCGCGCGAGTACTCGATGAGCACCGTGTACGGCACGTACAACACCGCGAGGATGATCAGCGGCGCCCAGAGGCTGGTGAGGCGCTCGCGCCACACCAGCCCACGGTGGGCGCGAAGCATCTCCGGCGTGCGGCGGGCCGCCATCGCCTCGGAGAGCTTCGCGGGAGGGGTGGCGGAAGGCATGGCCGCGTTCATGGGCTACTGCTCCGACTTGAGGACCGCGAGGAAGGCTTCCTGCGGAATCTCCACCGTTCCGACCTGCTTCATGCGCTTCTTGCCCTCCTTCTGCTTCTCCAGGAGCTTGCGCTTGCGGCTGATGTCACCACCGTAGCACTTGGCGAGCACGTTCTTGCGCATGGCGGAGATGGTCTCACGCGAGATGATCTTCGCGCCAATCGCCGCCTGGATGGCCACCTCGTACATCTGCTTCGGGATGACCTCCTTCAGCTTCTGGCACACCTCGCGGCCACGCAGGTACGCGCGCTCGCGGTGCACGATGACGCTGAGGGCGTCCACCGGGTCCCCGTTGATGAGGATGTCCAGCCGGGCCAGGTCAGATTCAATGTAGCCGGCCAGCTCGTAGTCGAGGCTGGCGTAGCCGCGCGACACGCTCTTGAGCTTGTCGAAGAAGTCGAACACGACCTCCGCCAGCGGCATCTCGTACGTCACTTGCACGCGCTGGCCGCTGCTGCCCAGGTACTTCATGTCCTTCTGCACGCCGCGGCGCTCCTGGCACAGCTTGAGGATGGCGCCGAGGTGGTCGTTGGGGACGTGGATGTGGCAGGTGAGGATGGGCTCCTCGAACTTCTCGATGTGCTGCACCGGCGGCAGCTTGGCCGGGTTGTCCACCAGCAGCGTGTCACCCTTGCTGGTGGTGATGCGGTACACCACGCTGGGCGCGGTGGTGATGAGGTTCAGGTTGTACTCGCGCTCCAGGCGCTCCTGGACGATCTCCATGTGCAGCAGGCCCAGGTAGCCGCAGCGGAAGCCGAAGCCCAGCGCGGTGGACGACTCCGGCTCATAGGTGAACGCCGAGTCGTTGAGCACCAGCTTCGCCAGCGCGTCGCGCAGGTTCTCGTAGTCCGCAGAGTCCACCGGGAAGATGCCGGAGAACACCATGGGCTTCACTTCCTTGAAGCCAGGGAAGGGCTCGGACGTGGGACGCGCCTCCTCGGTGACGGTGTCACCGACCTTGGCGTCCTGCAGCTCCTTCACGTTGGCCACGAGCACGCCCACCTCGCCCGCGATGAGCTGCGTCACCGGGCGGGAGAACGGGCTGAACACGCCCAGCTCCTGGACCTCGAAGACCTTGTTGTTGCTGAACAGCTTGATCTTCTGCCGCAGCTTGAGCGTGCCTTCCAGCACGCGCACCAGCGTCACCACGCCCCGGTAGTTGTCGTACCAGGAGTCGAAGATGAGCGCCTTGAGCGGCGCGTCCGCGGACCCGCTTGGCGGCGGCACCGTCTTGACGACGGACTCCAGGATGTCCTGGATGCCGATGCCCTCCTTGGCGGAGCACGGCACCGCGACGGACGCATCGATGCCGATGACGTCTTCAATCTCCGAGCGGGTGCGGTCCACGTCCGCGCTCGGCAGGTCGATCTTGTTGATGACCGGGATGATTTCGAGGTTGTGGTCCAGCGCCATGTAGACGTTGGACAGCGTCTGGGCCTCCACGCCCTGCGTCGCATCCACCACCAGGAGCGCGCCTTCGCACGCGGCCAGGCTGCGGCTGACCTCGTAAGCGAAGTCGACGTGTCCTGGCGTGTCGATGAGGTTGAGGACGTACTGCTTGCCGTCCTTCGCGGTGTAGTTCATCCGCACGGACTGGGCCTTGATGGTGATGCCCCGTTCGCGCTCGATGTCCATGTTGTCGAGGAACTGGGCTTGCGCCTCGCGCTTGGTCAGGGTCCCCGTCTTGTCGAGGAGACGATCCGCCAGCGTCGACTTTCCATGGTCGATGTGGGCGATGATGCAGAAGTTGCGAATGTGCGCGTTTTCAGCCGGCATGTTCAGGGCGCTCGTCGGAAGAAGCGGGCGTGCGTAACAGGGAATCGCGCGAAAATCTACGCGCACGCGTCCGCCCGATGAGCAACCCACCCGGGGAGCTTGTTTGTTCCCCATTCATCAGCGCCCGTCCCGGGCGAACGCCCCTGGAACAAGCCCTGAGCCCCCTCCCGGCACACCCGGTCCCCGGCCCTCAGGGCCGGCCCGGGTACGCTCGCGGGAGGGAGACCCCCTCCCCCGCCTCGGATGGAAGCGGGGGCACCGGACGCCGCTCAGCCGTGGGCGCGAGCGGGCGCGCCAGCCTTCTGACGGAAGTACTCGATGGTGCGGCGCAGGCCCTCGCGCACGTCGACGCTCGGCTCCCAGCCAAGCACCTGCCTGGCGAGCGCGTGGTCGATGCAGGAGCGCAGCTGCTCCCCCGGCTTGCCGGGCGCGTGGGCGACGGAGGCGCTGGAGCCCGCCGCCTCGGCCAGCAGCGCGTAGAGGCGGTTGATGTCCGTCTCCACGCCCGTGCCGATGTTGATGGCGCCCACGTAGTCCTTTTCGAACGCCAGCCGGTTGGCGCGGGCGACGTCCGGACCGAAGACGAAGTCGCGGGTCTGCTTGCCCTCGCCGAAGATGGTGCAGCCCTGATTGGCGATGAGCCGCTGGCTGAAGATGGCCACCACGCCCGCCTCGCCGTGCGGGTTCTGCCGCGGGCCGTAGACGTTGGCGTAGCGGAGCGCCACGTAGGGCAGGCCGTACTGCGCCCGGTAGTAGCCCAGGTACAGCTCACCGGACGCCTTGGAGACGCCGTAGGGCGAGATGGGCCGCGTGGGGTGGCTCTCCGGCGCGGGGAACACGTCCTGCTCGCCGTAGATGGCGCCGCCGGTGGAGCTGAAGATGACCTTCCTCACCCCGGAGACGCGGGCGGCCTCCAGCAGGTTGAGCATGCCGCGGATGTTCACGTCCGCGTCGAAGCTCGGGTCATCCACGCTGCGGCGCACGTCCATCTGCGCCGCCAGGTGGCAGAGCACGTCGGGCTTCTCGGACTTGATGAGCTCCGACGCCTCGCGGCTGCGGATGTCGTGGACCGCCAGGCGCACGCGCGGGTCCAGGTTCTCCCGCTTGCCACCGGACAGGTCATCCAACGCGATGACCTCGTGTCCACCGCGCAGGAACTCATCGCACACATGCGAGCCAATGAAGCCCGCGCCACCTGTCACCAGGACCTTCACGCAACCTCCCACCTGCAGGGCTTGCAGCAACGACGCGCCGGCAAACTATGCCGCGGGCTTCGTGCCGGCAACCTCTCGGAACCACGCAATGGTCTCCCGAAGACCCTCTTCCAGCGGCACCTTCGGCTCCCAGCCCAGCAGCGTCCGAGCCCGGGTGATGTCCGGCTGACGCTGCTTCGGATCATCCTTGGGCAGCGGCTTCTCGATGATGGTGCCCCCCCCGCCCGCCGCCGTGCGCACCGCCTCCGCGAACTGACGGATGGTCATCTCCCGGGGGTTGCCGATGTTCACCGGGTTCGGCTCGTCCGACAGCATCAGCCGGACCAGCCCGTCCACCAGGTCCTTCACGTAACAGAACGAGCGCGTCTGGCTGCCGTCCCCGAAGACGGTGAAGTCCTCGCCCTTGAGGGCCTGGCCCACGAAGGCCGGCACCACGCGGCCGTCATTGAGGCGCATGCGCGGGCCGTAGGTGTTGAAGATGCGGACGATGCGGACCTGCACGCCCTTGGTGCGCCCGTAGGCCGCGGTGATGGCCTCCGAATAGCGCTTGGCCTCGTCGTACACGGACCGGGGGCCGATGGGGTTCACGTTGCCCCAGTAGTCCTCGCGCTGCGGATGCACCAGCGGGTCCCCGTACACCTCCGACGTGGAGGCCATCAGGAACACCGCCTGGTTCGCCTCCGCCAGCTTCAGCCCGTTCTCCGTGCCGATGGAGCCCACGCGCAGCGTCTCCAGCGGGAGCTGCGCGTAGTCGATGGGCGAGGCCGGCGAGGCCATGTTGAAGACGTAGTCCAGCGGCCCCTCCACCGGGATGCGCTCGGTGATGTCCGCCTTCACGAAGGAGAAGCCCGGCCGCCCGTTCAGCGTGCGCAGGTTCTCTTCGTTGCCGGTGATGAGGTTGTCCACGGCGATGACCCCCGCCGCGCCGTCATCCAGAAGACGCTCACACAGGTGCGACCCGACGAAGCCGGCGCCGCCCAGGACCGCTACCCGCTTGCCACGCATGCTCTTCACGTCACGCCTCTCTCTCACAGCTCGTCGAACGTCGACTGCCCCGGCAGCTGCGCCTTGTACTTCTCCAGGACCAGGTCGATGCCTTGGCGGATGTACTCGGCCACGGGCACCTTCGTCTTCTGGTTCAGCGCCTTGAGGAGCTCGTTCTGCTCCGGGGTGATGTAGATGGTGGTGCTGACTTTCTTTCGGGCCATGGCGATATGTGAAAATATATGAAATGACGTGTCGCGCGAAAGCATCTCGTGCGAATGACGTCGCCAGGCGGCCCCGGACGCTGGGAGTTCTCCATGCCACGCTACAAGCAGTTGATTTTCCTGGGCTTCATGGCCTCGGGTGCCCTGGCCGGCTGTGCCAGCAGCAAGTCGGCGGAGCAGGACGGCGCGGCCAGGGGCCGGCAGGCCGGCGAGGCCATCCGCCCGGAAGGCGCGGCCAACGAGGAGGTCACCCCGCAGGACGCCAACGGCGACGGCCGCCCGGACGTGTGGACCTACACGGTGGACGGACGGAAGGTGCGCCAGGAGCTGGACCTGAACTGGGACGGCCGCGTGGACCTGACGCGCTACTTCGACGCGAGCGGCGTCAAGGCGCGCGAGGCGCTGGACCTGGACTTCGACGGCCGCGTGGACTCCACCTACTTCTACGAGAAGGGCGTCAACACGCGCCGCGAGCGCGACACCAACGGTGACGGCCGCGTGGACAGCTTCACCTACTACGAAGGCGGCAAGCTGGTGCGCAAGGAGCGCGACACGCGCGGCGCCGGCCGCATCGACTACTGGGAGTACTGGGAGGGCGGCCAGGTGGACCGCATCGGCGAGGACCTGGACGGGGACGGCGCGGTGGACAAGTGGACCCGCAACCCGAACAACACGGCCCGCGAGTAGGCGGGCCGCCGCGGTGGACGGCGGCTACGGGTTGCTGGTGCCGGTGCGCCCGTAGGCGTCCTCGAGCCGGACCACGTCGTCCAGCTCCGGGGTGCTGACCTCGAGGATGTCGCAGTCGGTCAGCGCCACCATGCGGTGCTTGGTGAGCGGCTTGATGTGGTAGCTCTCACCGGGGTTCATCTCCTTCTCGATGAGCCCCTGGCCCTCGTCGACGACGAAGAGCAGCTTGCCGCTCTGCACGTGGATGGTCTCATCCTTGCGGTTGTGGAACTGCAGGCTGAGCTTGTGGCCCTGCTTCACGTGCAGCAGCTTGCCCACGTAGCGTTCGGTGTGAGCCCAGATGAGTTCATATCCCCAGGGCTTCTCCACCCGCTTCGTCGTCGTCATGGCGCTTTCCGTCTTCCTCGTCCCGCTCTAGTTCGTGCCGGCCACGAATGCGTCGAGCGAAGTCTCACGCTTGAAGTCTGACAGATACCGGGTGGCCGCATCCCGCGAGGCGAAGCTTCCCATGCGGACGCGGTACCACGTCCCCTTGCCAGCCACTTCGGCCGTCAGGATATAGGGGGCATAGCCCCGATCACGCAACCGGGCGGCGAAGCGGTCGGCTTCCTGCCGGTCCTGGAACGCTGAGAGTTGGAGCGTGAACGCCCCACCCTTCACGGCCTGCGCGGGCGGCGAGGCGGGCTGCGCCGGCCGCTGGGTGGCGCGGGCGATGGCCTCCTTCAAGCCGCCGCCCTCCGTGGTGGTGGTGCGCGTGGGAACGGCGGACGCCTCCACCTTGCCCGACACCGGGACCGCCTTCGCGGGGACCGGCGCCGTGGGCGCCTCGGCGACGACGACGCGCTCCGGCTCGGCCTCGGGCTCCTCTGGCGGCAGCTCCCCCGTGTCCGGGTCCGGCGTGGGCGCCAGTGACGGGCGCTGCGCGGTGGCCGGCTTCGGCTCGGGCGGCTTCGGCTTCTCCGCCGGCGGCGGGGCCTTGGCGACGGCGGGCTTGGGGGGCGGCGGCGCCACCGGCTCGGCAACGGCCTTGCGGGTCAGCTCATCCGGGAAGGTGAGCGGCTGCTCCTGCTGCACATTCTGGAGCGCCTGCGCGTTGGCATCCAACGCGGAGAGCAGGTCCGGCGCGGCCACGGCATCCGCGTTGCCCGCGAGCTTCTTGCCGACGACGACCCCCAGCACGAAGACAGCGCCCATCACGACAATGCCGGCGATGAGCAGGCTGACGATCTGCCGGTTGTCCAGCGAGACGTCGAACTTCTCCTTCATCCGGTGAGCATCACGCATGGCTTGAAAGTCCTCGGGCGCGGTCGCGACGGCCACACGAAATCCGTGTTGCGGCCTGTAGCGACGGCATGGAGGGCAAAGTACGCCCCACCCCTGGGTCGGTCAAATTCGCGGAACGACTCCAGGCCGCACCGTCAACCCGTGACGGGCACGGAGAGCGGGGGCCCCGCGGCGTGCGGCAGCGACGACAGCGCCTCGCCGGGGGGTGTGTCCGAAGCGGGGGAAGCCGCCGTGGCGGGTGGGGCATTGAGCCGCTCCCGCAGCTCCTTGCCGGCGGCGAAGGACAACGTGCGCCGCGCGGGCACCGACACGCGCTGGCCCGTCTTGGGGTTGCGGCCCGTGCGAGCCCGGCGCGCGCGGACGCAGAAGACGCCGAAGCCCCGCAGCTCGATTCGCCTTCCGGCGATCAGCGCCTGGGACATCTGCTCGAAGACGGCGTGGACGATGGCCTCTACCTCACGCCGTGGAACATGCGGTGCACGCTCCACGATGCGCTCGATGAGCTCACTGCGCGTCATGCACACCTCCCGCTGGGCGACCGCGGACTCTACCGAAGCGGGCCCCCGAAGGACAAACCGCCCTCCCCGTCCCTCACCGCAGCCGGACGTCCGCGGGGCCTTCGACTTCAATTTCACGCCCCTGCTGCGTGCGAAGGACGACCTCCGCGCCGGCGGGCACCACCAGACGCACCGTGCGGCCCAGGGGCACCTCGCCCCCTTCCAGCAGCACGGCGGAGGCCAGGTCGTCCGTCTCCGCCACGATGAAGCCGTCCTCCACGGTGGCCACCAGCCCGCCCTCGCCCAGGTTGCCTGCGTGGATGTGGGGCACGCGGGGGCGGAGTGGCGGAGGCGGCAACGGCTTGCGAGGGCCATCACGCGGCGGTTCGTCGGTGGCCTTGTTGGGCGACAGCCCGTTGGGCGTGAAGAAGGCGGCGAAGTAGCCGTTGGAGCTGTACGCGTCCTCCTGCTGGGCGCTCGCGGGCGTCACCTGCACCTGGGTGTAGCGCGCGGCGATGATGCGCAGCGGGCGCGGCGCCTCCTGGAGCGTGCCCTCGACAATGTGGCGGGACGGCAGGTTGACGCCATGGAGCTTCGCCTCGTCCGCGTCACCCACCTCCAGCGTGTCGCCCTTCTCCAGGAAGCGCAGGCCCCCGCCGAAGAACTCCAGCACCGCGGGGCCGGTCGCCTTCAGCTCGTCATGCCCCAAGAGCTGCGAGCCGACGGCGATGGGCCGCCACTGCTTGCCCTCCGCGCGCAGCACCGGCGCACCGGCGGCGAGCAGCCCCGCGACGGGTTTGTCCGAGCGCTCCTTGCAGCCAGCGGCCACGAAGACGGTGACGACCGCGATCAGACATCCCACGAGGCGCTGCGCCATGTGCCGCACCCTCCGAGGCACCGCGGGGTCAGACAATCCAACCACCGCCGAGCACGCGGTCCTGATGGTAGACCACCGCGGCCTGCCCGGGGGTGACGGCGCGCGCGGGCGCGTCCAGCTTCACGGAGACGAGCCCGTGCGGCGAGACATGCACCCGCCCCTGCGCGCCCGAGTGGCGATGCCGGATTCGGACCTCCACCGGCTGACTGGCCGGCGGCGGCCCGTTCACCCAGTGGGGTTGGAGCAGACCGAAGTTGTCGCGGCCGGTGCCCTCGGCGGGGCCCACCACCACGCGCTGCGTCTCCGGCTCCAGCCGGTGCACGTAGCGAACCTCGCCGCCGCCCAGGTTGAGCCCCTTGCGCTGGCCCACGGTGTAGCGGTGGATGCCCTGGTGGGTGCCGAGCACGTTGCCCTCGGTGTCCACGATGTCTCCGGCCGGCTGCGGCCCGGCGACCTTCTCCACGAAGCCCGCGTAGTCGCCGTCCGGCACGAAGCAGATCTCCATGCTCTCCGGCTTGTGGCTGGTGACCAGGCCGTGCCGCTCCGCGACGGCGCGGACCTCCGCCTTCGTCATGCCGCCCACGGGGAAGAGGAGGTCGCGCAGCTCGTCCTGGCCGAGCGTGAAGAGGAAGTAGCTCTGGTCCTTGGCGGCGTCGACGGCGCGGCGCAGGACGAAGCGGCCGTCCGCCTCCTCCACGCGGGCGTAGTGCCCCGTGGCCAGCCGGGCGCCGAGCGCGCGGGCGCGCTTGAGGAGGAAGTTGAACTTCACGTCCCGGTTGCAGGCGACGCAGGGGATGGGCGTGCGCCCGCCCAGGTACGACTGGACGAAGGGGTTGATGACCCGGTCCTGGAAGATCTCCTCCGCGTTGGCCACGTAGAAGGGAATCCCCAGCGTCTGGGCCACGGCCCGCGCGTCATCGATGTCGTCCGGGCTGCAGCAGCTCCCGCACGTCGCCTTGCCCTCGTAGGACCAGACGCGCAGGGTGATACCGATGACCTCGTGGCCCTGCTCCTTGAGCAGGGCGGCAGCGGCCGAGGAATCCACCCCGCCGCTCATCGCAACGACGACTCGCATGGTGCTCCTTCCTACACGCCCGCGCGTCCGGGCGCACGCGGGGAGGACGCGGGGAGCGTCCTTTCCCGACACCCGTCACGCCGCGCAGCCCGCCCGCTCAGCGAGCAGCCTGCGCGTGCCACGCCTGCAACCGCTGCCGCAGGGCGTCGGCCGTGTTCAAACCCGGCTCATCCAGGACGGACTCGACGAGGAACCGGGTGGCCTCGCCCACGATGGGAGCCGGCCCCACGCCCAGGGCGGCCATGATATCGCCTCCCGTCAGCGCCAGGTCCTTCGCCGTCAACGGAGGCTTCGCGGCGGCGAGCGCCTCCACGCGAGCGATGAGCGCCTCCACCTCCTGAAGCGCCTCCGGCTGGCGGACCCCGACCCGGGCACGAACGACCGCTGCCCACAACGGAAGCCGCGGCGGTCCCAGGCGGGCCAGGAGCCGGCGAAGCGCGGCGTCCGGCGCCCCCACCCGCGCCTCCGCCTTCGCGTGTTCAACGAGCAGCGCCACCAGGTCCGCCACCTTGTTGGGGAACTTCAGCCGCAGGCCAATGTCGCGCGCCTGGGCGCGGTCCACCAGGTCGGCCAGCAGCACCGCGACACGGACCTCCACCTCCAGCGGCGAGGCCTGCACCGCGGCCCGGGCGGACGCGGCGGCCGGGGCTTCCGCGCGCGCCAGCTCCGGCAGGAACACGTCCAAAAGCCCGGTGTCCGCGAGCAGTTGCAGGCCGCGCTCCGCACGGGGTGACAGGAGCAGCTTCACCAGCTCCTCACGCACCCGCTCCAGCGCGACCTTGCGGAAGACGCTGAGCGTGGCGGGGATGGCGTCCCGGGTCGCGGCATCGAGCGAGAAGCCGAGCACCGCGGCGAAGCGCACGGCGCGCAGGGGGCGCAGGCCGTCCTCGGAGAAGCGCTCCAGCGCGGAGCCCACGCAGCGGATGAGCTGCGCCTGGAGGTCCGACTGTCCGCCGAACGGGTCCACCAGCTCGCGGTCCAGCGGGTTGTAGGCCATCGCGTTGATGGTGAAGTCGCGCCGGGACAGGTCCTTGATGATGTCGCGCTCGAAGGCCACCGAGCTGGGCCGGCGGCCGTCGAGGTAGTCCCCCTCCGAGCGGAACGTCGTCACCTCCACGTGCGTGCCGTTCTGCAGGACGGTGACGGTGCCGTGCTGGATGCCCGTGGGGATGACCTTGCGGAAGGCGCCCTGGACTTCTTGCGGCAGCGCGCTGGTGGCCACGTCGAAGTCCTTGGGGTGGACCTGGCGCACCATGTCCCGGACGCAGCCGCCCACCAGGTAGACGGCGTGGCCCAGTTCGCGCAGCCGCGCGATGACGTCCAGCACGGGCTGGGGGATGTCGGCGTTGTGGAGGTTCGCGATCATGACGGCCGGGGCCAGGACGACATGCCCGCGGCCCCAGGGGCGTGTTGTACCGGCCAGCCTCCCGCGTTCCAAGCCCCGAGACGGGCGACACCGCTCACAACCAATTCAAAGAAAACCTTTTATCCCAAGACCAGCTTCCGGCACCGCTCCGTATGTTCGATATGGGGTCGAACAGGCCGGAAGTGGAGTCGCATGACGGAGTCGCCCAGGTGAAGCTGCCTGGGTGGAGCGCTCGGGTCCTGGGCCACGCCCACCTGGAAGGCCCCGACGGACAGCGCGTGAGGCTGGACCGCCGAGCCGCCACCCTCCTGGCCTACCTGGGCATGGAGGGCCCCGCGTCGAAGGCCGCCGTGTCGAACCTGCTATGGCCGGACTCGCCGCCCGCCGCCGTGCGCAACAACATGCGCCAGCTGCTGCGCCGGCTCCGGCTGAGCTGCGGCGGCGCGGACCTGGTGGACGGGGACTCCCAACGGCTGAGCCTGTCGCCGGACGTCGCGTTGGACCTCGCGAGGCTGAAGTGCGCCGCGGGCACGCCCCTGTCCCCTGATGTCCTCCAGGCGCTGCTGCGGGGCACGGACGTTGGCCTGCTGACGGGGGTGAGCTTCGACGACTGCGACGAGCTGTCACGGTGGCTGGACGGGGCCCGCGCCGCCGTCGAGGGCTGGGTGCGCCATGCCCGCGAGGCCGAAGTCCAACGCCGCATGGACGCGAGTGACTGGCCCGCCGCGTTGGCCCTGACCCAGGCCTGGGTGCAGCAGGAGCCGGAGTCCGAACAGGCCGGCCGTCACCTCATCCGCCTGCACTACCTCCGGGGTGACCGGGGCGCGGCGCTCGCGGCCTTCGACCGGCTTCGCAGCACGCTGTCTCACGACCTGGGCGTCGCTCCCATGCAGGAGACGCTCACCCTGGTGCGCGACATCGAAAAGGCCGCGGCGTGGACCGCGTCCCCCCACCCCACCCGAGCCCTCCTGCCCGTGAGCGTGCTGCGCCCGCCCGTCCTCGCGGGCAGACAGCACGCCCTGCGCCAGCTCCAGGAAGGCCTGGAGGCGGGGCAGCTGCTCTTCGTGGTGGGAGACGCGGGCAGCGGAAAGACACGCCTCGCCGAGGAGTTCGCGGCGTCCGTGGGGGCGTGGTTCCGGATCGAAGCCCGCCCGGGCGACCAGGAGGTGCCCTATGCCTCCCAGACGCGCGCGGTCCGGGCCCACCTGGCCCGGCGCCCCGACATCGTGATGCCGGATTGGGTCCGCACGGAGCTGTCGCGCATCGTGCCGGAGCTGGGCAATGGGAGCGCCCTGCCACCGCTCGCCTCCGAGGCCGACGAGCTGCGCTTCTACGAGGCCCACGCGGAGGCGCTGGCCCTGCTGCACGCGGGTGACCAGGTCATCGTCGTCGACGACGTCCAGTACTGGGACCAGGCCAGCGCGAAGCTGTTCATGTACGCGCTGACCCGGATGATGGAGCGGAAGTACGAAGCGCCGGCCCGCGCGCCCGTCTTCATCGACTGCTACCGCAAGGGAGAGCTCCCGCCCTACTCCGAAGCCAACGTACGCAAGCTCGTGGACACGGGGCTCGCGCGCGTCATCGAGGTGGGGCCGCTCGCGCTCGAAGAGGTCCGGCAGCTGCTCGCGGGCCTGGAGCTTCCGGGCGCGGAACCTCACGCAGAGGCGCTGACGCGCTACACGGGCGGCAACCCGCTGTACATCATGGAGACGCTGAAGCACCTCATCGAAACGGATGCCCTCCACAGGGACTGGCCGCGCAGGCTCCCACCGCCGGGCCGAGTGGGGCCGCTCATCCAACGCCGCCTGGAGCGCCTCACGCCCCTGGCCCGGCTCACGGCGCAGTTGGCGGCGCGAGCAGACCTCCACTTCCGGGCCGCATTGGCGCCCGAGGTGCTCCAGGTCAGCGTGGCGGAGCTGCACGCGGCGCTGTCCGAGCTGGAGTCCGCGCAGCTCCTCGTGGCGGAGCGCTTCACCCACGACCTGGTCCTGGAAGCGGTCCACGCCAGCGTGTCCAACTCCGCCGCTCGCTTCCTGCACGGCCGGCTGGCGCGCGCCTTCGAGCGGGACGGCGCGCCCGCCATCGTCCTGGCGCACCACTGGATGGAGGCGGGGCAGGAGGACCGCGCCCTTCCCTTCCTGCTCGCCGCCGCGCATGCGGACGAACAGTTGCTGCCCAAGGGGCAGGCAGCTGGACACTACGCCCGCGCGGCGGCGCTGCTCGAAGCCGCCGGGCGCGGCGACGAGGCCGCGAACGCTCGCGCGGCCGAGTCGCGCTGCCGCCAGACGGAAGGCGCCTCCGCGCCGGGTGCTTCCTGCGTGGAGCGCTGAGACGTCACGTCAGGGGCAGTAGGTGCAGTAGAAGAACTGGCCGTTGATGGCGTACTGCGACGTCTCGCCCACACACGTCACGGAACAGTCACTGGCCGTCGTGCACCGACCCACCTGCCCCTCCCGCTCAATGGGAAAGGACGTCCAGTAGGTGGTAACCCGGGGACGGTACAGCGTCGTGCACGCCTGCGCGGACACCTCGGCGGGCGCGGAGACAGCCTCCTGCGCGGCTTCCGGGGCGGTGGGGATTGCACCCTCTTCATTCAGGTCCACGCCCTCGCCACATGCCACCAGGAAACCAGCAGCAGCCAGGGACACCGCGACAGCCGAGATGTTTCGCACGGGCAAATCCTCTCAGTGAAGTTGCACGACACGCGCATCCTGCCGCAGTAGCCTGTTTCAGCCCAGGAAGAAGCGTGCTCCCTGGAAGTCATGCCGACCCCTCGACAGGTAGGATTTCAACATACCTGAAAGGCGCGGGCGCGGCTCGGGATTGAATGGACGTGGGCCGTGTTGACATGGGGACGCACCGCTTGGGTTATCGCCGCGTAACATCCACTCACGAGCCCTTTGACAGGCTGTCCTGGGCGGTCGGCCACAGGTGTGCTAACGCCACGGCCGTCCGCTCCGCGGTCCCCTGAAGCAGCCGGCAGCGACCACAGGCACTCATCGACATGCCAAGACCCCGTAGCCTTCGTTCCGCCCCGCCTCATCACTCCACGCGAACCACGCGCGTCCCCGCCTCATCCTTGCCGCCGCTGGAACGCGCGTTCCGCACCGTGCTGGCCGAGGAGCTCGCCGGGCAACTGTCGCCGTTGACGGACACGCTCCTGCGCATCGCGGAGAGCCTGTCTCATCCCAGCGGCCTCCGCCGCCTGCCGCGGCGTGAGCTGCCGAACGAGGCGCTGGATGTCCTGGCCTCGTCGCTCGCGACCCTCGATGCGGGGCCCGAGGAAGAAGCCGCTCCGGAAGCCCGGCCCTGCGCCGTCATCGGCTGCAAGCGGCCGGTGCGCAGCCTGGGCTACTGCGCGGCCCACTACCAGAAGCGGCGGCTCATGGTGGCATCCGGCCGCCTGCACCACGCGTGGACGGAAGACGCCGCGCCGAACAGCATTCCAGACGTCATCCTGGGGCGGAAGCGCCGCGAGTCCATGGAGGCGCTGGAGACCGCCGTCACCCCGGAGCCCGTGCGTCCCAGCGAGGGGCCTCGCGTCTGGGTCCGCAAGAAGGGCGTCAGCCCCGTGGTCCCGACGCCCAGTGGCGACAGCCAGCCGGTCCTGCAGTTGGCCCAGGCCTCGGTGATTCCGACCGCGCAGCGCTCCGAGCGCGAGCAGGTGGCGTCCATCGTCGAGCAGTGGGCCAGCGAGTTCCGGGCCAACAAGCATCGCTCGTGACGAGCCGCGCCCCGTCGAGCCCCATGGGCCAGACGGGGCGGCGCGGCCTCCGACGCATCGCAGCATCCGTGGGGGTGTCCGCCAAAGGCACCGGCCATGACGGTCGCATGACAGTGGGCGGGCATGGTTCCAGGGACTCGAATCGGCGGCAGCCGCCGCCGTGCCAGCCCTGGACCTCCGAATGGACTCCGCGACCCGCAGCAGCGCCTTCACCTCACTCTCCCGAGACGCCGAGCGGAACCTGATCGCCCGAACGCGGCCCTTCGCCGCGCAGGACCCGCGGCGAAGTTGGTGGGAAGTGGGCACCACCTTCGTGGCCCTGCTGAGCGCCATCGCGCTCGCCACCCTCCCCTCCTGGTGGCCCCTGCGTGTCGTGGGCAGCGTGGTGGAAGCGCTGGTGTTGATCCGCTCCTTCATCCTGGTCCACGACTACCTGCACGGTTCGCTGCTGTCGGGCTCGCGGCTGGGAAAGGCCCTGTTCCACACCCACGCGGTGCTGTTGCTGACGCCGCCGCGCGTCTGGAGCGAGACGCACAACCACCACCACGCGAACACGGCCCGGCTGGCGGCCTCCTCGTCGGGGACGTTCACGACGTGGACGGCGCAGCAGTGGCGTGAGGCCACGGCGCTGGAGCGGCTGGCCTACGTGGTGGAGCGACATCCGCTGGTGATGGTCTTCGCGTATCCGCTCGCGTTCTTGAGTGGGCTGTGCATCGTGCCGTTCGTGAAGCACCCGCTGCGCTACTGGAGCGCGGGCTTCGCCGTGCTCCTCCACGTGGCCATCAGCGTGGCGGTGTTCTCCTTCGGGGGCCTGGGTGTGTATCTCACGGCGATGGCGCTGCCGCTGTCCCTCGGCTACGCGCTGGGGGCGTACCTCTTCTTCTCCCAGCACAACTTCCCGGACGTCGCGCTGCGTGAGGACCAGGACTGGACGCACGCGAGCGCGGCCCTGGAGGCGTCGAGCTACCTGGCCTGTGGCCCGGTCATGGCGTGGTTCACCGGCAACATCGGCTACCACCACGTCCACCACCTCAACCCGCGCATCCCCTTCTACCGGCTGCCGGAGGCCATGGCCGCCATTCCGGAGCTCCAGAATCCCCGCACCACCACCCTGCGCCCCAGGGACGTGCTGGCCTGTCTGCGACTCAACGTCTGGGACGGGGAGCGGGGCCGCATGGTCCGGTTCCGGGACGTTCCCGCCTCGCGCTGAGGGCGCCTGGAAGGGCCCCGAGGGGGCGGCGGGTTGGAAACGGTGACGCTGGCGCGTTGCGCGCGCCGGGCCGCCTGCTATAACGCACGCCGTTGTGCATGCGCCCCGCAGTGGGGAACATGGCTGGACCTTTCTGGCGGGCCGCCTCCAGAAAGCGCAGTGACTTGAGAGCACGACCCCGTAGCTCAGTTGGATAGAGCGGCGGTTTCCTAAACCGCAGGCCACAGGTTCGATTCCTGTCGGGGTCACATCCTAACCGCCCGTCCCCACTGGGGATTCGGGCGGGGGATGGAGCAAGTGCCGCTCCCGCTGATGGCGCCGTGGCGCTGGCGTGGCGTAGCGGCAAGGCCAAAGCCAGACTCTCGCCGGGCCATGCCGTTCATCGGCCCGCTGCGACTGGCGCCCCCTCTTCCCCGCAACCCCGCCGGAGCCTCCTGCCGGCCGAGTTCACCCTGACGTTCCGCCGCCTCGATGAGGCATGCGAGAGCTGGGAGGTGGACTACGGCGCCGGCACCGTGTGCTCCAAGAGCGGCATGGCCGGCCTGCTGGCCGCCTTCACCAAGGCCCTCGGGAAAGTCCGCCGCGTCGCGGACGCTGGACGGCAGTCCCAGCCCACGGACTCCGCGCCCCGGCGGACCACGCGCACGACCGGGGGTGCACGGTGAGCGCCCCGACGAAGCACACCAAGGCCACGCTGCGCGTTGTCCGCTCGCTAGCGGACCCGGCGCGGGCCTCCGTTGGCCCCGTGCTGCACGCCGCCCTGCAGGTGGCGGACGGCGAAGGACTCTCCCTGGTGCTGGACGCCGTGGACTGCCGGAGCGTGCTGGATGCGCTCGGCCAGGGCGATGCGCCGCCGTGCGTGTGCGCCGCCCTCGGACGCGCGCGCTGCATGCCCTGCCGCGTCGCGGGCATGGAGAGGGACTTGGCCATCCTCCGGGCCTTCGAGGAGGCGCAGTGGAGCCTCCAGGAGCAGCTCGCCGGCGATGACTCCATTCCCACGGAGGTCCTCACCGGCGCGCTGACGGCACTCAACGGCCTGCTGCGCGCCTCGGAGCTGCGCCGTGAGCGCGAGCTGGCTGACAACAAGGTGAAGGCGCGGGGGCGCGCGACGAGCGCGACGGACTGACACGCGGTCCGTCGCGCCGTCCTGACCCGGCACGGCTCGGAAGCCCGGGACCCATGCAGTGCCCACCCCCAACACCTGGAGTTCGTCATGAAGCGTTTCACGCTGCTGCTGTGCAGTCTCGTCGTTGTCGGCTGCTCTTCCGCTCCGAAGACGTGGCGCCCCCATGGCTTCGCAAGTCCGCCCGGTGTTCCCAAGGACGCATGGGACATCTGTGCGAACAGCATGCTTTCTGACACCGGCCGCATCATCACCGGCCCCGCGCACGAAGCTGGCTTCCCGCAGATGAAGCCCTTCGAGCAGGACTGCGTGCGCGCTGAGTACCTGCGGGCCTGCCTGTCCGAGGCTTACCAGTTGGAGCGCGCGCAGGGGCTCAGGCTGCGCCCCAACGCCGTGAGCTGGAGCGCGGACTGGAAGGACGTCCTCGACGACGCGGTCGACAAGTACTGCGACGACGAGGGCGGCGGCACACCCGGCGCTCGCGGCCTGGTCCGCGTGCTGAACGAGAAGGCCGAAGAGAGCGGCCGCCGCTGTGTCCCCTGCACCACTCACTGACGCGCCGCCCTGCCCCGCTGGCGCAGTCGCGCCAGCGGGGCTCCTTCCACCACCACACCGGAGACTCACCGTGAAGGCACCCAACAGCCTCAAGTTCCAGGATGGGCTTCCCCCCGTCACCCTCTCCACCGACAAGGGCCCCGTGTCGGTGCCGTGCGTCTTCCGGGAGCGCGGCGTTGTCATCGCGCGCCTCGACCTCGGGGTCGGCACCGACTTCTTCAGCGTCTCGCACGAGCCCTCTGGCGACAAGTTCGCCCCGTATCTGCGCAACGGCGCCCACGCGCTCGCACTGGCGGCCGGGCTCCTCCACCTCCCCGTGGACTGGAGCCAGGACCGGGATGCAGTGCGACACCAGATTCGCGGCCTGAATGAGGAGCAGCGCGCGCTCCTCATCTGCATCGACGCCGGCCGCATCATGTTCACCGAAATGGGGAGGGCGTGATGAGCACTCCCCTGACGGAAGAGAAGTTGGAGGCCATCCGCGCGCGCCACGCCGCGGCGACGCCCGGACCGTGGGCATGGTTCGGCTATCTCTCGCGCCCCGGAGCCAGCAAGAACCTCAACCGCCTGCACCTCGCCACCGTCAATCGCGGGCGCAGGTACGTCATGGACTTCGTCCGTATGGGGATGCGGTCCGCCCAGCCGCGCTTCCAGCCCCCGGGCGGCTTCATGGTGCCTGCGTCCGACCTCGCCGAGTACGAGGTGGAGTACCGGGACGACATCAAGGGCATCGCCCATCCCGACGCGCGCTTCCTCGCCGCGTCGTGGGAGGACGTCCGAGACCTGCTCGCCCACATCACGAGCATCACTGCCCGCGAGCATTCAGCGAACGAACGCGCCGAGACATGGGAAGGCGAAGCGCGCGCGTACCACACCCGCGTGGAAGAGCTCGAAGCTGAGTGCGCATCACTCCGCGCCGCCGAGGCCCGCGTGCGGGAGCTGCTGGAGGCGGTGGGTGACTTCCTAGCCACGCTGTACGCGACGCCGCTCAATCCCTACCCGGACGAGCACGACCCTCGCGCTGCGGGCTGGGCTGACGCACTGCGAGCCGGGCGTGAGGGCGCCAACGCAATGGCGGGAGCCTTCAACGCTGCGCGGGCTGGCGTAGCACCGACGCCCACACCGGAGAGAGCGCGCCCTGCTGTGGACACCCGGCGCGTCTGCGACTGCCTTGGGTCCTGCCGTGGTGCCGAGAAACTCTCCCCCGGCTGGCGATGCGCTAGCGAGCCGCGCACGCGCGCCCGCATCGCGCCAACGCCGGTGCCCACGGTGCCGCCGATGGTGGCGCGCGACGGGAAGGACGGTGCGCGATGAGCACCGCCCTGCACCACCCCCAGCGCCCCGCGAAGCGTCCGGCCCCTGTCGGCGCGTTCGGCTCCTATGGCTGGAAGCACCTGACGCCGCGCCAGCGCGACGTGTTCCGTCGCCCGCGCACCATGGCCACCCTCCTGGAGCTGGTGCGCGAGCGGCCCCGCGGGAGTTGCATGGTGTGCTGGCGGGACATGAGCCGCATCCTCGCCGGCCGCGATGAGGCTGCCTGCGCGCGGCGCGATGGGGGCGGCTCTCCGTACTGCCAGCTCTTCGTCCGCGCCTGCATGGCTGAAGTCGCTGCGCGCTGCGAGGCCGCGAAGGCCTCCATCCTCGCCGAGGTGGAAGCGGCAGGAGGTGTCCATTGAGCGCCTTCACCAGCATCACCACACGCGGCCCGCTCGGGCATGTCGTCACCCTCCGGGCGCGCGGCGTCGAAGTGGAGGCGCATGCCCCCACCCGGCAGACGGCCGAAGAGGATGCAGCCCTCGCCCTCACGCGGGAGCTGCGCCGCCAGGACCAGGTGCAGGCCCGCGGCATCCACCGCACGCTGAGCCGGAGGCGGCCATGAGCGAGCCGCTCCGAATCGGGCTCGTCGGGTGTGGCAAGGCGAAGCTCGAGCACGCCGCCCCCGCTGGGCAGCTCTACACCGGCAGCCTCTTCCGTGGCGCCGTGGCGGTGGCCACCGCGCGGTGTGGGCCGAACGTCATGGTGCTGAGCGCCAAGCACGGGCTCGTGCCGCTGGAGGTGTGTCTTGAGCCCTACGAGTTGTCGCTGCTCCGCCTGTCGCGGGAGGAGCGCCAGCAGTGGGGTGAGCTGGTCATCAACGAGTTGGAATGGCGGTTCATCGGCGTGGAAGAGGCCGAGCTGCTCGTCTTCGCCGGGGCGCCTTACGTGGATGCGCTTCGCCCACACCTGCGCGAGGGATGGACGCTGACGGACCCGCTCGCCGGACTCCAGATTGGTGAGCGCCTGGCGTGGCTTGCCCGGGAGCGCGCCACCGTCGCCGCACAGGAAGCGGCGGGTGGTGCCCAGTGAGCGGCATGCCCCTCGGAGGCCCGTACCGCTACAGGCGCGCCGGGCGCGGGATGTTCCACCTTCCGCTCGAACGTCCCTGGACATGGGCACTCACCCACCACGGCATGTGGTCGGTGTTCGTCGCGGATGCCGAGCCCGCGCGCCAGGGGGTCCCACCCCGCCGGCATCCCCTGCACCCGCCCGCCGAGTTGATGGGCTGTTGGTTGGCCATCTACGCGACGCGGGACTACGACGCGGACGCCGTCCGCTGGCTGCGCGAGGCGCATGGGCTGGAGGCGCCCGCAGGTGACGTGCTGCCGGCCGGCGCCTACGTGGCCGTGGCCCGGTTGGCCGAAGTGTCCACGGTGGGCAACGACTCGCGGGCGTTCGGCCGCGACCCCTGGTGGGCACCGCGGACCGCCCCCTACTGCCGCGGGACCATCGCGTGGTGGCTGGAGGAGATTCAGGCACTGGAGCCGCTCCCGGCCGCGCCCGCAAAGCGCCTGTCACCAGTGGACCCGGAGTTGATGCCGGAGCTGCGCGAGCGAATGCGTCTCGCCTGTGACGGCATCTGGCGCCCAGAAGTGTACGCGGCGCCAGCACCGCTGCCCTACCCGGCCCCGAGTCGTGAGCGGCCACCTGCGCCAGCGCCGCCGCCCGCGCCCAGCAGGCCACGTGTCGTGGACGACCGCCCGGTCCCGCCGATGCTCGCCAACCCCGTCCAGTTCGGGCTCTTCAGCGGGCGCTCCGCCTCCTCGGAGGTGGCATGAAAGCCCCCTTCCCATGGTTCGGGGGCAAGTCCAGGGCAGCCCACCTGGTGTGGGAGGCATTCGGCAACGTGCCCAACTACGTCGAGCCGTTCGCCGGCAGCCTCGCGGTGTTGCTGGCCCGGCCGACCGCGCCCGGCGTCGAGACCGTGAACGACCTGGACACGTACCTCGCCAACTTCTGGCGGGCCCTGTCCGCCGCACCGGACGAGGTGGCGCACCACGCGGACTGGCCCGTCAACGAGGCGGACCTGCACGCTCGGCACCGCTGGCTGGTGGCCCAGGCCGACTTCCGCGCGCGCATGAGGCAGGACCCGGAGTACTTCGACGCGCGCATCGCCGGCTGGTGGGTGTGGGGCATCTGCCAGTGGATTGGCAGTGGCTGGTGCGCTCAGCCCTCCTGGGCTTCCCAGGACGCCGCCGGTGGCGCGAAAACGTGCGGCATCGCCACGGCCGAGTACGCGAAGCGCCCGATGCTCGACAAGCCGGGCCGGGGCGTCCACCAGCTCGGCGTGCGCGAAGGGAACTCCCTGGCCAACGCCGTGAACTGGGAAGGCAGGTCGAACGCTGGGCGGCGCGCGCGCGGCGTCCACTCACAGCGCGCGCGAGAACTCAGCGCGTCTGCGGCCTGGGAGAAGCGTCCGAGCATGGGGCGCGGCGGGCGGGGCGTGCACGGCAACTCCCTCTGGAGCCAGAAGCCGGACCTCTCTGGGAGTCGTGGTGCTGCAGGGCGGGGTGTTCACGCCAGCGGCAGGCAAGGCGGAATCCTCGGTTGGATGCAGGCACTGGCTGAGCGCCTGCGCTACGTGCGCGTCTGCTGTGGCGACTGGCAGCGCGTCACGTCCCGCAGCGTGACCGAGTGCATCGGCGTGACGGGCGTGTTCCTCGACCCGCCGTACTCCGACGCCGCCGGGCGGGACCCGTCCCTCTACGCCGAAGAGAACCTGCAGGTGGCCCACCACGTGCGCGAGTGGGCCGTGGCGAACGGGGACAACCCCCGCCTGCGCATCGCCCTGTGTGGCTACGAGGGCGAGCACGCGCTGCCCGCGAGTTGGCGCTGTGTCGCGTGGAAGGCCCCGGGCGGGTACGCGGCCGCGCGCGGGAACCATGCGAACGCGCTGCGCGAGCGCATCTGGCTCAGCCCTCACTGCTTGGCCCCAGTGGAGGACCCATTTCACGGGCTTCCGCTGGCCCGCTTCTCCGGAGGTGCCCGGTGAGCAGGCGATATTCATCGCTCCGGCTGGTCCCGGTGACGCTGGAGCAGGCACAGTCGTTCGTCGACGAGCACCACCGGCACCACGACCCTGCCGTCGGGCACCGCTGGAGTCATGGGCTCTGGGACGAGGCGCGGCAGCGCCTCTGTGGCGTGGCCATGGTGGGGCGCCCCGTAGCGCGAGGCCTCTGCAAGCGCCGCATCGTGGAGGTCAACCGCCTGGCCACGGATGGCACGCCCAACGGCTGCAGCATGCTCTATGCCGCGGCGGCCCGCGCGGCCGAGTCCAAGGGCTACTTCGCCATCGTCACGTACACGCTCGACTCCGAGTCCGGCGCAAGCCTGCGCGCCGCTGGCTGGTGGGGCGACCGCGAGGCTGTTGAGGACCGCGACTGGAACTGCCGGGCCCGTCCACGTGACACGCCACGGCTGGGCACCAAGACGCGCTGGGTGCGCTTCCTGCGCGAGTACCCCGAGGGACTCCCCCCTCCCGAGGACGCCGAAGAGCAGGTGCCTCCGCTGCTCGCGCTGATGGGAGGTGGCCGGTGAGCATGTGCATCGAGCGGATGCGCGCCACCAGCTGCGTCGCATGCGGTGCCGTCCAGCTCGGCGGCAGCATCACCGACGAAGGCCTCCTCGCCTTCCACGGGGCCACCGCCGCAGGCCTTGCCATCCGCGCGCGCTACCCCGGGCCGTGGCCCACCTGCCGCCACGGCTACGGCTGGCGCGCGGACTGCCAATGCCGCCCCGTGCCGCCGGCGTGCTGCGTCCACCCGCCCAACGTCCTGACGCCGCCCCCCATCCACACCCTGTCCGACACCCACGAGGAGCCATAGCCCATGGCCACCTGCCCTCTTCCCTGGTTCAAGTTCCGGAGCGCTGCGCCCGAGGAGTACGCGGTGCATGCCCTCTGCGCCCAACTCGGCGCCGAGGCCGACGTCTTCCTCTATCGACTCTGGGCCTACTGCGGCCGGGAGCGCGTGGACGGCCGCTTCCCCGGGCCCAGTGCTGCGCTGGCCGTGGAGCGCGCCGTGCGGTGGCGTGGACGCCGCCGGAAGCTGGTGGATGCGCTCCTCGCCGTGGGCCTGCTGGCGCTGAACGGCGAGGACCTGGTGGTGTCCTCGTGGGCCGAGGAGCAGGGCGCCCACATCGCAAAGGTGGTGCGCGACCGCGCCAAGCCTGACGGCAGGGCCCAGGCAGACGCCGAGGAGCCCTCCAAACTCCCGCGCGAATCCCTCCAAACTCCCGCGCGGGAGGACGGCGGGGAGACGGGAGAGAAGAGAAGGGAGACGAAGTCTCCAGGACGAAAGGCGGAGAAGACAACGCCGCCTGGGCGCGTCACCGAGGCCCCCCAGCCACCGCCCCTCAAGGCTCCCGCCAGCGCTCCGCGAGGGAGTTCAGCGGGAGACACCGGGGAGGAGTCCCTCCCGGACGGCGTCAACCGGGTGTGCCTGGCAGCCAAGGGCGTGCCCTACGAGTGGCGCCCTGGCCGGGATGACCCTGCCGCTCGCGAGCTGCTGTCCCGCGGGGGCGTGGCGGAAGTCCTCCGCCGCTGGGAGCACGGCCTCCGGGCCCAGTTCAAGCAGCGCTGCGACACCCTCTCCGACCTGGTGAAGCGCTGGGAAGCCAACGCCACCCCCGAGCACCGCAACGAGGCAGGGCAGGCCCCAGGAGCCGCGCGCCGGGCCGACACCGCCGTGGGGCGGGGCGAAGTCCTGGCGGCGCCGCTGCCGGACACCCCGGCGGGCCGCGCCTGGGGGCGGGTGCTGGACGTCATGCGCCGCGAGGGGTTCGGGTACGGCGCCGACACCACCGCCGCACGCGCCCAGCCGGTGAGCTTTGACGGCCGCGAGCTGCTCGTGGAGCTGGACGACATCTACGCCATGCAGGGGCTGGCCGCGGACGGCTACGAGGCCGCGTTCAGAGAGCGCGCCCACTCCCTCGGCATCACCCTCCGCTTCATCGTCGCGCAGCCCGCCCCGGCCCTCGCCTCGTAGCCCCTCCCCTTCCGGCCGGCGTGTGCGCGCCACCTCGGCCCTCTCACCACGCGCGCATGGAGGATGCACCCATGTTGCAGGCCCTGGAGAAGCTCGTGCGGTTCGTGGACGTCAAGGAGGCGCAGTCCAAGCAGTCCTATGAGCAGTTCCGTGCGGCGCTCGGCGGCGCAGCACTCCCCCCATGGGAGGAGCTGCCCGGCACCGCCATGCGCACCTGGTTCGCCGTGACGCACGCGGCGGACCAGCGTGCCGACGTCGCCGAGGGGATGGCCAACCTCCTGCGCGCCGAGCGTGACGACGCGCGGCACGAGCGCGACCTCCTGCGCGGGTCACTGGAGGTCGCGAGGCGCGAGCAGGTGCCCACCAGCTCGGAGGGCTCGGCGTGAAGGCGCCCCGTCGCTGCCCCGGGTGCGGCGTCGAATTGGTGCCGGGCGACGCCGGCCGGTTGGAGTGCCGGAGCGGGCAGCACCCGGGCGAGGAGCTCCCGCGCCTCTACTGGCCCGCCCCCAACGGCCGGGTGCGCCCTGGCTGCCGTGACTCCGGCGCCGTGCGAAGGGTGTGGCAAGACGACGAAGAGAGGCGCGCGTGAGCCAGCTCCTGCACGTCGTCGCCTGGGCAGTGGTGATGACGGGGACGCTCGTCATCCTCGCCGCTTGCACGTGGCTGTCCGTGGTGGCCCTGCGCGTGGTGCTGACGTGGGCCGGCTGGTGGCCGGCCTTCCTCGCCTTCTACGCCCAGCGGCGCCGCCCGAATCGAAGAGCCCGCTCGCGGTGAGCTACATGCACCGCGCGCAGCTCACCGCCCACACCTTCCGGCGCCGCCCCCGGAAGGACTTCTCCCCGCGCAGGGTGAGGCTGCCCTCGCGCGGGGGCACGTGAGCGCCACACCGGCACCTCCCGGCCCGGAGGTTCGGCCGGCGACCACTGCCCGCCCCGCGGCACGCCGCCTCGATGTGGCGCATGCCCACCGCCGCCTCGTACCAGCACTGCTCCCCTCGGAGGATGCGCCCGCCGCACCCCTCCGCCGTGCAGGTGCCCGGCTTCTTCGCGGTGATGACGGGCATGGCTATGCCCTCCCCGCCAGCGCCAGCAGCGGCATCTGCCCAGGCCCCTGACGCGGGGCCTGTCGGCCCTGGCGGGCCGCCGCCGCGCGCGGGCGGCGCAGCTCACCACGCGCTGGGGAGGCCGCCTCCAGCACGGAGCCCTCGACGCCGAGCTCCGCGCGCAGCCGCGCCAGCCCTGCCTCGCGCAGGCTCCGCACCTGGGCCTGCGTGAGGCGCAGCTCCACGGCCAGCGTCCTCTCCGTGGCCTCGTGGCCCTCGGGCCGCCCCAGCCCCATGCTGGCCTGCACCACCTGGCGCTCCAGTCGAGGCAGGCGGTACAGCGCCCACAGCACGCGCTCGCGCTGCGCCACCAGCGCCAGGCGCTCGGCGGTGCTGTCCACCAGCGACAGCAGCACCTCCGTGCGCGCCGCCAGCCCGCGGTGCCCCCTGTCGCTGGAGGCATCCCGGCACTCGGCGCTAGCGTCGCGGGAGGACAGCACCTCCTCCAGCGAGAGGGGCTTTGCCACCGCCCCCTCGCCCAGGGCACGGGCCGTCTCCGCGTCCAGGCCCTGGCGGCGCAGCACGGACGACACCTCCACGCCCTCGGCCGCCGCCGTGCGCTTCGCGCGCCGCACCGCCTTGCGCGCGTGGTCCGTCAGGTGGACGGGGCTGGCCCAGGTGAGGGCCGCTGCCTGCATGGCCTGACGCCCGAGCTGCATGGCCCAGGCGGGGTAGGCGCTGCGCCCTGCCCCCGCGGCCCCCGGCCGGAAGGGGTGCGCACGCTGGCGCTTCAGCACCGCGAGCAGCCCCTCCTGCACCAGGTCCTCCACCGGCACCCGCCACGTCCGCGCCACCTGCCGGGCCACACGCACCAGGTGCGGCCGCACCAGCTCGGCGAGGCGGGACTCCACGTGCCGCGCTTCGAGGCCTCCAGCGGGCACCTCCAGCAACCGGTACAGCAGCGCCTCCAGCTCCAGTGCGGCGGACAGCTTCACGTCCCGGGGCTTCATGGCGCACTCCAGCGACGCACGGCAGGCGTCACCCGGAGGCCCTTCAGCTTCTTCGCGGCCCGGTTGCGCGCCAGCGTTGCCCGCCGCTTCCGGGCCTGCTCGGCACGCCGCACGCGCTCGGCCTCCACCTCCGCGGGCGTCGCCCACTCCTGGCCCTCCAGCACCACCTCCACCCGGGCGGCCTTGCCGTGCGCCCCGTCCGCGAAGGCCACGTCCCGGTAGCGCCGGACCTGCTTGTCATTGAGGTACGCCACCAGCTCCAGCGCATCCTCGAGCACCTTCAGCCGGTTCCCCAAGTCCGACTCCTGCCGCGTGGGCGGGTACAGCGTGGCCGACAGGACCACCCGGCCCTTCAGCGCACGCTGGCCCACGTGGGAGGCCTTCACCCGCGCCTTGTACGCCTTGCCCGCGTCGCTGACGTGGGGCGTGGTGCCCCTGTCGCTGCGCCAGTAGCGGTTTCCGGAGGGCGGCCAGGGCAGAGAGAGGCGCACCTCCGCGAGGGGTGGCGTGGTGCTGGGTGGCTGAGGTGTGGAGGCTGGAAGGGGGCGGTCCATCGGCCGGGCTCCATCCCCGAACGCGCGCGCGCAGGGGCGGTATACTGGTTGCCCCAGCGGCGCTTTCCCGGTGTCCCTGGCACTCGCGGGCTCGGCCGTCCTCACCGGCCGGGCCCGTCGTCTTTCCAACACCCGTTAGAAGGGGCGCCCATACCGCAAGCGCGCGCGGCGGTTCGTGTTCCGCGCCCTCATTCGAGGCGCCGAAACCGGAACCTGGACGCCGCGCACGCGGCAGGTAGAAGGACGCCGTGCCCACCCACGACAAGACGAAGACAGCCCCGGCGCGCCGCAAGGCCGCCGCCGGCAGCACCGTCCGCCTTGAGGGACTGCACGTCTCCCGCGCGGCCTGGGCCCGCCTGGAGGCACTCGTCGCGCAGCTCGTCCGCGCTGGCATCCCCCGCGCCCACCGCTCCGGCGCGCTGGACATGCTCGTCCTTCACCCCGAGGTGGCCGCCCTCGTGTTGGCCGGCGGATGCCGCGTCTCCTGGTGCGCCACCTGCAGCACCTGGCTGCCCACGGCCCGGGACGCCCTCGCCCACCATGACGAGCAGCGCGAGCACGCGGTGCAGGGCTTCCTCGTGCCGCCCGCCTGACGCGCGCCCCTTCTCCCAGGGCATGCGTCGAGACATTCCGCCCGCCCAGACTGCCGAGCAACTCCGCCGCAAGCGCGTGAGGGACGACTACGCCCGCGACCTGCGCAGACTGCGCGGCGAGCCCGAAGCCCCTGCCCCGGCACAGCCCACGTACCCTGACGGGAAGTGCTGGTGCGGCGGGCCCGCGCTGCGAGTGGGCAACCGGGTCATCTGCGGCCTGGGCACGCACGACGACTGAGGTGTCGTGGTGGCGGCAGGCACCAGGCGCGGCTTCTCGCCTGCCTCCACCACACCCGCCGGGCATGGTGCTCCGGCGGGGTTGTTCTCGAAGCACGACGCCCCGCCCGGGAACTCTCTCGGGCGGGGCGTCTCAGTACAAAAGCGCGGGGTCGGTACAAATCCCGCCGACCGGTACAAGCATGCGCAGCGACTTCTACGCCGCCTGCCCCGTGCCCTCGCGCAGCGCCTGCTCCAGCCGACGTGCCGCGGCCTCGCAGTAGCGCTCCTCGATCTCCACGCCGACAGCGCGGCGGCCGAGCTGCTGCGCGGCGACGAGGGTGGCGCCGCTGCCGGCGAACGGGTCCAGCACCAGGCCGCCCGCCGGGCAAGAGCGCTCAATCAGCAGGCGCTGCAGCGCGACAGGCTTCTCCGTCGGGTGCGTCCGCTGCTGGGGCGGCACCGGCGCGTAGCCCGCGAGGACGGCGCCCATGCGCTTGCCCACCAGCGGCCGGCGCTTCGGCCCGGCGGCGTGGAGCACCACCTCGTAGTCCGGGGCATAGGAGGCCGCGCAGTCCCCCATGCCCCCGCGGTTCTTCCACCACACCAAGGCCCCCTTGATGCGCAGGTGCGCCGACACCGCGTCGTAGAAGTCGGGCCACGACTCCCAGTGGCAGAACACGTAGGCGTGGGCGTCAGGCGCCAGCGCATGACTCGCCGCGGACAGGGCCTGGCGCAGCACCCTCATCCCCTGGCGGGAGCCATCGGCTCGGATGGCGGCGGACGTCTTCCCCTTGCCTTCGTAGGCCATCCCGTAGGGCGGGTCCGTGAGCAGCAGGTCCACGGACGCGGACGGTAGGTCCACGAGTCGGTCGCGGCAGTCGCCGAGGTACAGGGTGACGAGGTCGTTCTGGAAGTAGGGCTTCACGGGTCCTTTCTCGACGCGGCATCCCATGTCCAGCAACTTCAATGCCGGATACGTTAGGGCTATGACGTAAGGCCGTAGCGCCCCGAAAGGACAGACAGAATGCAACACCTCATTGAATTCTACTGCAACGTATCGACAGGCACCGGAACGAAGAAGGCACTCTTCCACGCCGTAAGCTTTGACTCAGGAGTCCCGCTGCCCTCCCCTGGGGAGTCCATCATTGTCAGCATCAACAGGTTGGTGGCTGCGCCACCGAAGAAGACCCGGTGGTGGGTGCGCCAGCGCAATTACGAACTCAGAGGCGGGAGAATGGTTGTAATGCTGGTGTGTGACTCGCCTGAGCAGCGCGCTGAAAAAAAGCAATCCGGAGGCAAGACCAAACCGTCTCGGTAGATGGCGCGCAAGCGGCACAGTCCCAGCCCGACACGCATCGCGGCCCGCCCTGGCCAACCGGGGCGGGCCGCGCCACATCACCAACCGAATGTCCACCTCACGCCCGCGCCCGCCATCCGCTCGCGGGCGTTGGCCTCGCCGAACGCGAAGAGCCCGAGGTTGGACCGGAGCCGTGCCCCCGCCTCCAGGCGCGCGTAGGCGCCGGAGAGCGAGGACACGCCGGCCTGGGCCTCCAGGTAACCGCTCCTCACCGGAACGTCGGTGAGCACCTTGGAGAGCCCCGCGGACACTTCCACCCGCGGGGCGTCTAAGGGCGCGCCAGCACCGGGGCCAGGCCCGAGCTGGTGACGGCGTGCGCGGCGGCCAGGGCATCCGCGTCCCTGGCCTGCGACGCCTTCTGCGCGGCCTTCTGCTCGCCGTGGAGGGCCTTGAAGCTCAGTTGCACCACCTGCTGCTCGTGCGGCTTGAGCGGGCGCCAGCCGTTGGCGCGGAACCACTCGTCCGCCACCTGGAGCCCTCGGGCGGCCTTGTCCCAGCCGTTGTCCTCCGGGTTCTCCGCGGCGATGTCCTCCACGATGTTGAAGGCATGGAGCGCGGCCAGGGCGATGCGCCGCTTGCGCCGCTCGCTGAGCCAGTCGCCGCCCCAGAAGAGGGCGACGCCGGTGCCGACGACGCCGAACACGGTGGCGATGCCGGAGGGCGTGAAGACGGACGCGAGGATGGTGTCGAGGATGCCTCCCGCCGCGGCCCCGGTGGCCTGGGCCAGCGCCACAGGGGCCGTGAGGAGGATGCCGAGGGCGGCGGAGAGGATGAGCGTCTTGCGGTGCTTCATGGGTGCTCCTGGGGACTGCGAGTTGACAGCCCCCAGGAGAAGAGGCGCTCCCCTCACGAGGTGAACGGCAAGCGGCAGACGCCATCCATGCGTCGGGCCCGGTAGTCGAGGCTGCCGAAGGCCTTCACCCGGGCATCGTCGCGGGCCGCGTCCGCAAGGGTGAGCGTCTTGCTGCCGCCTCCGGAGGCGCCCACCACGACGCCGACGCCGAAGCCCACAACCACCATCACGTGCTCCGGCGTCGTCGGGTCGCCCAGCCGGTGGTACAGCACCAGGTCGCCGGGGAGCACCACGTCGCCCAGCTTCAGGCGAGCGCACTCCGTCCAGAGGCGGCCCGTGTGGTGCGTCGCGCGCCAGTCGGGCCCGCCGACCTCGCGCAAGGCCCACGTCACCAAGCCGGAGCAGTCAAAGACGCGCTGGCCCGTGGAAGGGTCGCGCTCCCCCTTCCCGCCCCACCTGTAGGGCGCGTGCATCTGCGACAAGACGGTGGAGACGAAGGCGGCGCGCTGCGAGCTCGACATGGGGACTCCCGAGGGCGAAGGGTTGCCCTCGGGAGAAGCGGCGCTCAGGACTCGTAGGCCGCCGCGGTGGACGGGAAGACGCGCGCGGCGGCGAGCCAGCCGGCACGCACCAGCACGGAGCACTCGCGGAACGGCGGCAGCACCGCGCCCGTCACCGCTGAGCGCCCGTCCGTCACGGCGCCGTAGGACAGGTACATGCGCTCGGCCGTGTCGAGGTGCGCGGGGTTGGCGGTAGCGAGGGCTCGCTCCGCGGCGGCCACCAGCTCCGGCGCGGGAGAGTAGGCAGGGGCGGACGGCTTCGAGGGGGCTGGTGCGTTCGACATGGGGCACTCCTTCGGTGGTGCTGCGGGTGAACGGCTCACGGGCGCGTGCGGCCCGCGTCCTGGGTGGCCACGACGTTCGCGGCGTGCTGCATCTGGCGGGCGCTGCGCTCGCCCATGAGGAGGTGCGCCTCGCTCGCCGCGCGTGCGAGCTGGGGGCGGGCCTCCGACTGCCACGACTCCAGCGCCTTGAGGCGCAGGTCCACCTGCTTGAGCAGGGAGTCGTGCTCCCCCACCCGGCGAAGGTCCGCCTTGATGTCGCGCACGCCGTCCGCCACCGCGCCCAGGCGCTCCACCAGCAGCGGCACCTGCTCCACGGCTGCCTCGTGCTTCGCCTGCCGCCGGGAGAGAAGCCCCTGGAGGAGCGGGACGAGGAGCTGGCTCACCGCCAGGGCGATGACAGCGGTTTCCATGGTGGGGGTGCTCATGTGCCCTCAGAAGGGGCGGCGCGGAACGGCAGCCGCGGGCATCCACACCCCAGCGGACGTCCGCACAGGCGGCACCGGGGAGGACGCTTCGCCCTCACGGTGCATCCCCGCCGAAGAAGAAGGACGGGTCATCGCACCGGCCCGGGGCCAAGCAGTACTTGTCGCTGCACGTCGGGCAGAGGGGGCGAGCGTCGGAGCTTCCGACGTCCGCCGCCGTCACTTCGAAGCGGAGCGGCGCGCCGTCATCCATGAGGAGAGTCACCCACCCCCAGCCTTCACGTGGCCCACTCGGGATGGTGCCGATGCAGCCGTTGAGGAGCCCCAGCACGCCAAGGCTGTCCCCGGTGTCATCCCGGCGCACCTGGACGGAGGGATGGCTCGCAAGCGCCTCGTTGCATGGGACACGCACCGCGAGGAGCTCCACGATGGCCGCTGGGTCCGCCGCCAGGGCGGTATTGAGCGCGTCGACAGCAGCGCTCACGTGCGCCGGAATGCGTGGCCCGGGAGCCGCCGGCAGACTCGGGAAGGCGGCCCGGAGCACGGCCACCGCCGCCCCCTCCGCTGGCGTCACGACTTCGACGCGGCGCCACAGGATGTGGAGCGCGTGCTCCACGTTGGCCATGCACTCCTGCCCTTCCGACAGGGCTGCGCTCAACTCGGCGTCCCGCTCGTCGTGTCGACGGCGCCAGTGAGCGCGCCAGTACTCGGCATCCTGGAGGCGGCGGCAGACGACGAAGAGCACCACTGCGAGGACGAGGACGGCGACGGCGAGCAGGATGGTCATGCCCGCGAGAAGGGGCGCGCTCGGCGCCGATGGCCGGGCAAGCGCCATGCCAAGCGCACCCACGCACACATGTGTGACAAGGTAGTTTTACAGTGAGAGTGAATGTAGGTACGGGTGCCCCGGGGTGGGAAACCGGGGAGGTGGGCCCAAAACGTGATTGCTCGGCGCGGTACAATCTGGCGCTGCGGAATTAATCGGGATTTTTCCGAGGGGGAACTGAGGGCAGACCCCCCATTTTTCTGGGCCCCTCGCGTTCCTGGCGGCCCGCTGGTGCACGCTCCAGCTCCGCACCTGGGCAGGGTGTTCTGCGCGCTCGCGTGGCATGGCGGGCCGCTGGCGCCCCTTCTCCGGGGGTATGACAACCCCTCCCCTCTCCGTCATCGAAGAGCAGCTCCGTGGTCACCCGCTGTTCCGCGCCCAGATCCAGGGCTCCGGCCTCGCGCTCTTCGCGGCCACGCCCACAACGCGGACCGCCTACATGCTCGAAGCCATCGCCCGCGGGGCCCATGAGCGCGGCGGCCCTGACGAGGTCATTCGCTTGGCGCTCCAGGCCCTCGGCTGGGATGCGTCGCCTGCCGACAAAGCCGACGCCACGAGCATCAACATCGGCGACCTGCACGTCACCGCCACCTGCGACCTGGGCCACGTTCACCAGGCCCTCGATGAGCTGGAGTCCAAGGTGGACCGCGTGAGCCTCAAGCTCCAGCACGACACCGTCACCCTGTCGGAGGTGTCGGGCGCCATCGCAGCCTGCGCGGAGGCGCTCCAGGTCCTGGGCGAGGCTGGCACGCGCGTGCCCGGTGAACACCAGGAGAAGGCCGCCGCCCACATGGTGGCCCTCGTTGAGCGCGCGAAGCAGCTCGCCTGCGGCGCCGAGTAGCCGCCCCTTCTGAGGGGCATGTCTCACGCGCGCGGCTTCGACCCAGACAAGCCCCTCGGCACGCCGCCGAAGCGCAAGCGTGGCCGGCCCGCGAAGTTCTCCGGGCCGGCCTCGACGCTGACGTATGCCATTCAGACGGAGGTGGTGTCCCGGCTTCGGCGAGGTGCCACCCGCCGCATGGCAGCCGCCCTCGCTGGCACCAGTGCGAAGCACCTGGAGAACTGGCTGCGCCGCGGGCGTGACGCCATCGAGTCCGGCAAGCGCAGCCGCTACACGGAGCTGGTGCAGGACGTGGAGAAGGCCGAGGCCGAGTACCAGATGAGCCTCATTGAGGCTTCCACGGACGCCATCACCGACAAGACGATGAACGACAAGGTCATCCGGTGGCGCCTGGGCGTCGCGGACCGCGAGTTCCGCGCCGAGCGCGAGCGCACCGTGGGGGCGGGTGACGCGCAGGGTCCCTTCGAGATGGTGACGCCGGAGGACGCCCAGCGCGCCCTGGCCGAGAAGCTGGAGCGCTTCCTCGCCGAGGCCGCGCGCACGGAGGCCCCTGACGCCGACGCGGCCACTGAGGGGCAAGACGAGGAAGAGGACGATGAAGAGTGAGGCCGTCACCGAGAGCGGGGACCTGCTCAAAGAACTCCCCATTCTCCGCCCCGAGACGCACGGCCGGTACTCGAAGCTGGACCGGCTGGCCCTCAAGCTGCGCGAGCGCTTCGGCACCGTCGCCGACTTCCCCTCGCGGCTGGAGCTGACGAACCCGGAGCTGCTGACCCTCCACTACGAGCCGGGCTTCTCCCTGCGTCCCGTGCAGCAGCCGCCGCACATGGTGGACGAGGCCCTGGCCCGCTGGCGCGTCTGGTTCCTCTTGGGGGGGCGCGGCGCGGGCAAGACGCATGCTGGCGCGGCGTCCGTCATCGACGAGGCCCGACAGGACCCGGGCGCCCGCATCCTCATCGTCGGCCCCACGTACACGGAGATTCAAAAGAACCAGCTTGAGGGCCCGTCCGGCATCCTCACCCTGGCGCCGCCCTGGTTCCGGCCGGAGCACAGGAAGAGCAAGAAGCAGCTCATCTTCCCCAACGGCGTGGTGGCCGACTACCTGCCGGCCGCGAAGGCCAACAAGTTCCGTGGGTACGGGTACACCTTCGAGTGGCTGGACGAAATCGTGGCCTGGGAGAAGGACCCGGAGGGCGTCTTTGAGGAGTGCTGCCGTGTCGGCCGCGGCACCTCCCAGCGCATGCGCCAGCTCGGCCTCTCCAGCCGCAAGGTGATTACGACGACGCCGGCGCCCACGCAGCTCTTCCGCACCATCCTCAAGGACAGGGAGGGCCTGGTGCTGTCGCGCTCCTCCACCTTCGACAACGCGGCCAACCTGGACGCGGCCTACATCCGCCAGGCGCGGCGGGCCGCCGCCTCGACGGTGGGGCGCCGCGAGTTCCTGGGCGAGCTCGCCTTTGACTTGGACCCGGCCCTCTTCCGGAAGGTGGACTGGGAGACGCCGCGCGTCCACCCGAAGAAGCGCCCGAAGGAGTTCGACTTCATCGTCATCAGCGTGGACCCGGCCACCGGGGAGAAGAAGAACGCGGACATGCACGGCATCGTCGCGGTGGGCGTGCGCCAGGAGAGCGACGGGCTGGACCACGTCTACGTGCTGGCCGACCTCTCACTGCGCAGCCCGGAGCCCAGCGCATGGGCGAAGCGGGCCGTGGAGGCCCTACGCGCGTGGGAGCCCTTCGCGAAGAAGGACAGCCGCGGGCGCCCCCGCGCGTGGATATTCGCCGAGACGAACACGGGCGGCTCCATGGTGCGGCACACCATCCGGGGCGTTGCGAAGGTGGCAGTGAAGACGGAGCGAGCCCGGCAATCGAAGGCCGAGCGCGCCGCGCCGGTGTCCATGCTGGCAGAGGCGGGCCTCGTCCACATGGTGGGCAAGCACAAGCAGCTCGAGGAGCAGCTCGCGAAGTTCACCGGCGCCGAAGGCGGCCACGCGCGCGATGACCGCGTGGACGCCATGTGCTGGCCCATCTTCAAGTACGTCGTCAAGCGCCGAAAGAATGAGGGAGCAGCAGAGCGCGCCAATGCCACGGCCGAACAGGCTGGATGCTCAGCAGACGACGAACAGTAGCGGTACGCTACGCCCATGCAAATCGAACACCCCTCCGACGCATTTGCCACACGAGTCCGTACCGCACTCATGAGCCTCACCATCGACGATGTATGCGGACTGCCTAGCACACGCCACGACCTAAGCATTCCTCGCGAGCCCGCAGCAGCACTCATCAAGCTCCTCGACGCACTAAGCCTCACCGACCTAAGCCACACACCCCCTTCACGCCTCGACAGCATTCAATCCTTCTCAATGCAAGCAATTCAAATCCTCGTAAACGCATCGCAATACAGCAAAAGTCAAAGCAAGACACCCGATAATCGAGATAACTTCATCAATCAGATACGAGGCATGCACAAAAACCTATACGACGTTGCTGCTCCAGCAGTCGCACTTGAGCTCCACATTCAGCCGGCAATAAAGGAGCAACTCGGCAAGGCGGAGGCGATATTGGAGACAATAAACAATACCGAAAAACAGTGCAGCAAAATCCTCACGCAACTCAAGGACTACGCAACCAACGCCGTCGTATCCGAACAGTCTCGGCACTTCTCAGCGGAAGCCAAAGGACACAGCCATGCCGCGTGGGCGTGGTTTGGCGGCATGTCCCTGGCAGCAATAACAATATCGATCACGGCTTGGTGGGCGAGCCGAAACCCGCCTGCCAGTCTCATTGACGGCTCCTTGCCTTTGACGATTTTTGCCTACATTCCCCGATTCGTCATTCTCTCAATAGCTTTTTATGCGCTCTCGCTATGCGCCCGAAACTTCAGGGCAAGCAGACACAACTACATTATCAACAGGCACCGTTCCGTCGCGCTCGACACCTTCAGTGTTCTCGCATCATCGACCGCTGACTCCAAGGTCAAGGATGCGATTCTCGCCCAGGTATCGAGCACCATTTTTTCCTCTCAGCCAAGTGGATACGCAATTGACCAAGCAGAGCCGCTGCCACAGGCAACAGCAGTGGAGCTTCTCCAGCGCATCGGTCCCAAATAGGGCTGGCCACCCCTTCTTGGGGCCATGGCCGCTCTTTTTCGCCGCGCACTGAAAGCCCTGGGCATGCTGCCCACCACCCGGGGCCCCCTCGTCCATGCCATCCCCGTCTTCAGCTTCGGTCCGCGTCGGGGCAGCCGGGAGGTCCTCATCGCCTACCGCGAGAATGGCTGGCTGCGCGCCGTCGTGGACACCGTGGCCGATGCGGTGGCGACGCCCCAGTGGAGGGCCTACAAGCGCGTGGGCTTCGGGGGTGTGAAGTGCTACGACGCGCGCTGGAAGTCCGCCGCTCGCCATGAGCGGCGCAAGGCGCTGGAGGAATCCACCCAGGCCGGCGAGCTGGTGGAGCTCCCCGAGCACGAAGTGCTGCGCCTGCTGGAGTCCCCCCACCCCGAGTACCCGGGCCGCGAGCTGCGCAAGCTGCTCCAAGTCCACCTCGACCTGGTGGGCGAGACGTTCCTCTGGCTGCGCCTGGGCCAGGACGGGCGCCCGGTGGGCTGGGAGTCGGTACCTCCGCATTGCGTCCACATGACACCCCAGCCCGGCCGCCCCTACTTCGCCCTCTCCTATGGCCAGTTCTCCGGGTACGTGCCCGCCGAGCACATGCTGTGGCTCAAGCACCTGGACCCGGAGAACCCCCTCGGCCGCGGCGTCGGACGCGGCACCGCCCTCGGGGACCAGCTCGACACCATGGAGGCCATCGACAAGGCCACCAAGGGCACCTTCGAGCGCGGGGGCCTGCCGCATGCCGTGGTGGGGCTCGACTCGAAGCACGAAGACTTCGAGCGGCAGGAGGCCGCTGACGACCTGGAGAAGCGCTTCAAGGAGGAGTTCCGCGGGCCGGAGAACGCGGGCAAGGTGTGGTTCACCCCCGGCGGGGTCTCGCTGGCCCAGGTGGCCATCAACTACCGCGAGCTGCAGGCGGACGAGCTGGCGAAGTCCCTGCGCTCCTACGTGCGCCACGTCTACAACGTCCCGCCCGAGCTGGTGGGCGACACCAGCAGCAGCAACCGCAGCACGTCCGAGGCGGCGAAGTACCACCTCGCGGAGTACGCGGTGGCGCCCCGGCTGGAGTTCCTGCTGTCGTGGTTCCAGCACCGCCTGGTGCCCCTCATCGACGCGGACGTCATCCTCGACTACGAGGACCCGCGGCCCCAGGAGTTCGAGCGGGTGTTCAGGGCGATGACGACGCCCATCACCGAGGCCTTCGAGTTCAACGAGGCGCGTGCCTTCGCCGGCTTCGAGCCGCTGCCCGAGCTGGAGGGCAAGCGGCCAGCGCCACTCCCGGGCCAGGGCGGGGGCGGCAACAACGCCGCGAGCGCGTCCGCCAACGCCACCCCGGAGCCGCCCAGGGACAGGACGGGCGAGGAGGGCCGCGTGTAGCCGCCCCTTCTCCAGGGCATGAAAAGCTTCCGCAAGCTGCTGGAGTCGAAGCCCACCGAAGGCGCATCCGGCCCGGTGTTCCGCATCACCTCCACCAACCTGGACCGCCACAAGGACAGGGTGCTCGCCATCAAGGCGAAGGGCGAGGAGTTCCGCGTCCCCCTGCTGTGGAACCACGACAGCTGGAGCCCGGCCATCGGCTTCGCGCGGTGCTTCCGCGAGGCTGGCGAGTGGGTGATGGCGCCCGTCTTCGACGAGGCCTGCGACACCTCGAAGATGGTGGCGGCCAAGGTGAAGGCCGGCACCCTGGACCAGTGCAGCATCCGCTTCGTGCCCTGCGAGACAGAGCCGGTGCCGAACAAGGACGGCGGCTATGACTTCCCGCTGGTGGAGGTGCTGGAGGTCAGCATCGTCAACATCGCAGGCAACCAGGACGCGGTGCGCCTGCGCTCCGCGGAGGCGGTGGACGAGGACGAGGAGAAGCAGTACCGGGCCGCCGGGCTGGCCTTCCGCTTGAAGGTGGAGGGCGACCTCGCCGAGCTGAAGGCCGAGGTGAAGAAGCTGCACAAGCTGCTCCCCGACGAGGAGGAGAACGACCTCGAGGAGGAAGAGCGCGAGGCTCCCGAGGACGAGGAGCGCGACGGCGAGGAGGACGAGCAGGCCCTCTCCGGGGACACCCCGGAGGAGGAGCGCGAAGCCCCCGAGGACGAGGAGCCGAAGTCCGACGAGGCCCCCCCGTCCGAGGAAGAGCAGGAGCTGTCCGAGGGTACCCCGGAGGACGAGAAGGACTTGCCCGAGGAGGAGGCGAAGTCCCTGCGCGCCAAGGTGGTGAAGCACCTCGGCTTCACCTCCGCCCAGGCCAAGGCCCTCTCCCCTGCCGACCTGCGCGGCTACGTCGCGCTGCTGCCGGGCTGAGCGCCGCCCCTTCTGACTCGCTGAGCCCCCTTTCGCAGCACCCCACCCTTTGCAGTTGGAGCCCACCATGCCCAAGTCCGCCACTGACCCCAAGCCGAAGGCCCCGGCCCTGCCGCCCCACCTCCAGCGCGCCGTGGACACCGCCGTGGTGAAGGGCGTTGAGTCCGCCCTCGCCAGCCGTCCCAACGCGGCCCAGCCGCCCGTCACCAGCCACGCGAAGGACCTGCTCCTCGACGTGCCGAAGGAGAAGCGCCTCGCCGCGGCGCTCGGCTACCGCCTCAAGTCCGCCTACCTGGCCCGCGCCGAGCGGCACGGCAAGGCCGAGGGCATGGGCGAGTTGAAGAAGTTCATGGAGCGCGTGAAGGCGGCGGGCCTCTTCGCCGGCGTCTTCGAGCAGGGCGGCCTGTGGGCGCGCGAGACGTGGAGCTCGGAGCTGGTGGAGGTGCTGCGCCCGCGCTCCATCCTCCTGGCCGCTGGCGCCCGCACCATCGGCGGCTACGGCGCCAAGCTGAACATGGGCACCCTGGGCCAGGGCGTCACCGTGTACTGGACGGCCGAGGGCAAGCCCGTCCAGAAGTCCAACCCCACCGACGGCGCCATCAGCCTGGGGGCCCACAAGCTGATGGCCCTGTGCCCCATCAGCAACGACTTGCTGCGCCTGGGCAACATGGACGCCACCGCCGTCGCCGGCGAGGACATGGCCGCCGCCATCAGCCTGGAGGTGGACCAGGTGGGCATCAAGGGCAAGGGCCCGAAGAAGCCCAACGGCCTGCGCCAGCAGATGAAGAGCACCAACCGCACGCCCGTCGCCGGCACCACGTTGGACAACAAGATTGCCGACGTGGACGGCCTGGTGGAGACGGTGGACAGCGCCGAGGTGCCGGGCGGCCTGGAGGGGAACTCGGGCTTCTACTACATGAGCCCGAAGACGTACTTCCACCTGCGCGCGCAGCGGGACGCGGCGGGCTGGGTGTGGCCGGAGCTGCGCGACTTGCGCAACCCGCGCCTCAACGGCATGCCCGTCTTCCGCAGCACCACCCTCAACGAGGACCGCGTCATCGGCTTCGGCCTGGCGCAGCAGCTCATCCTCGGCGAGGCCGTGCCGCTGGAGGTGGAGGTCGGCGAGGACGGCGCGGACTTCAGCAGCGACATGGTGACGATGCGAGGCATCACCCAGGTGGACTGGCTGCTGCGCCACGCCGAGGCCTTCGCCGAGAAGACGGGCGTCACCTACTGACGCGCGCCGGGCCGGCGCCAGCACGCGGCCGGCCCGTTCCCCTCCACCCTCATGGAGTCACGACACATGCACCCTTCCAACACGCAAATCGGCCACCTCATCCACGCCGCCAACCAGGCCCTGCCCCCGGACTACCTGGGGGCCGGCACGCGTAATGGCGCGGCCCTGGACGTCAGCCGCTACCAGTCGGGCGTGCTGGTGGCCAACGTCGGCGAAGTCGCCGGCGGGCCCACCGCCACCAGCGTCAGCTACACCGTCCAAACGAGCCCCACCGGCACGGACGGCTGGGTGCCGCTCAAGGACATGGACAACGCGGACGTCGTCCTCACCGTCACCGCGGCCGACACCTGTGCCGAGAAGGACTTCAACCTCCAGTACGCGGACGTGGACCACTCCTTCCTCCGCGTCGTCGAGGCAGTCACCTTCACCGCGGGCACCTCGCCCACCGTCATGGCGGGCGCCACCATCGTCTTCGGTGGCGGCCAGCGCCTGCCGCTGTGAGGTGAGACGCCATGCCCGCGCCCCAAGACTTGCTGACGGCCGAGTTGCTCCCCCTCACCGCGCGCACGGCGGTGGAGGGCCCGCGCCTGGCCCTCTTCATCACCGCCACGTCCGAAGCGGTGGCGGCCTACGTCGGCTATCCACTGCACCGCCGCCTGGGCGTGGTGGAGTCGGTAGCGGGCACGGGCGGGCCGTACCTCTGGCTTGCTGGCGGCGCCGTCCGTCAGGTGGTGCGCGTGGAGGTGCGCGGCGTCGAGGTGGACGCCGCGTCCTACGCGCTCGAGTCCGCGCTCATGGGACGGCTGGTGGCGCGCTCCTCGCGCTGGCCCTACACCGGGAGCTGGACGACGGGCGTCTCCACCACACCGCTGGAGGCGCGCGCCACGGGCGAAGTGGTTGTCACCTACGACGCGGGCTGGGTGACGCCGGGCCAGGCCGCGCTGGACTCCTCGCTGCAGGTGGACTTGCCGGCAGCCATCCAACTCGCCGCAGTGGAGGCGGTGACGACAGCCCTCTCCCGCGACGGGAAGCCCGGCGACGTGGCCAGTGAGAATATCGGCGGCACGTCCATGAGCTACTTCGCCAGCGAGGGCGGTGGACGCACCGCCCTGCCGCGCCCCGCGCAGCAGCTGCTCACCCCGTACCGGAGGCCTCGCTGATGCTCATGGGCCACGCCTTGCGCCAGTCCTTCTGGCTGGAGCGACTCCTCGTCACCAACGCCCGCGGCGAGCACGAGTACTCCGAGCCGGAGCTGCACCCGTGCCGCTACGAGGGCGCCACCAAGCGCCTCGTCACCGCGGACGGCGACGAGCGCGTCTCCGAGGCCGTCATGTGGACCATGGTGGAGGTGAAGCCCGAGGACAGGGTGTACCCGCCCGGCACCAGCCCGGACGACTACAACGCCGGGAAGGAGCCCTTGCGGTGCAGTCCGCGCTACGCCCTCTCCGGCGCCCTCGACCATTACGAGGTCTACCTGTGACACCTCGGGACGTGGAGCTCGAGCTGGCTGCATTCCTGGAGGCGGCCGGGCTGGAGCTATCCACCACCAGCAACCCGCCCAGCCTCTACCCCGGGCCCTTCCCCGTGAGCGGCCCGCCGCAGTTGGTGTGCGTCCGCCACACGGGCGGCGAGGGAGGCCTCTATCTGGGCACCGGACGCGGCGTGCTGGCGGCGGACGTCCAGGTGGTGGTGCGTGGGCCCAAGGCTAGCTACACGGCCACGCGCGAGCTGGCGGTGCGGTGCTGGACGGCGCTGCACCTGGCCCGCGTGCCCGGCTACGTGGACGTGCGCTGCGAGGGCGCAGGCCCCCACTACATGGGCCCGGACGGCGAGGGGTTTCCACGCTTCGTCTTCAACCTCGCCGCGCGCTACTCGGCCTAGCGGCGCCCCTTCTACAGGGGCATGGCCGTCAAGGTGTCCTTCAAAGCCCCTGCCCTCGTGCGCCTGCGACAGCAGCCCCAGCAGGTGCTGCGCGCGCTCGACTTCCCCCTGCGGGACGCGGTGCGCCGGACGTTGGACTTGTCCACATTCCTCGTCCCGCGTCGCTCGAAGGAGGAGCGCGACGAGCATCGGCGCACCTCCAACGGCGTGCCGGAAAAGCCGCTCGCGGACACCGGGTTCATCAGCGGCCCCGAGTACAACATGCAGCGCCTCTCGGTGACGTGGACAGCTGGGTACGAGCACCCCTCGGCGGGCCCCATCCACGAGGGCTTTCACTGGGGGGACCAAATCATCCGGCCCCCGCCGCACTTCCTGAAGAAGGCCTTCCGCCGCACTCGCGCGTCCGCGCGCCGCGGCGTCGCGCGCGTGCTGGCCGACTACCTCTCCAAGCAGTTCCCCAGCCACTGAGGAGGCACCATGCCGGACCCGATTATCAGCTTCATTCACGCCATCCACCTCGCGGCGACCGCCGTCGAGGTGCCGTCTGAGACGAACAAAATGGACGGCGTCACGGACGCCCCGGTGAACTACACCGCGGACAGCGTCGACATCGCGTACCTGGGCCAGGACGGCGGCTGGAAGCGCTCGATGACGACATCGAAGAGCTTCCAGATTCCCATCTCGGGCCACCACATGCCCGAGGACCCGACGCACGTCCTCCTCCGCGACGCCTTTCTCAACAACGAGACAGTCTGGCTCCTCATCGTCAAGGACGCGGACGCCGCGCCGGGCAGCCAGGGCGACCGTTTCCCGGTGAAGGTGACCTCCTACGAGGAGGGCCGCACCTCCACGGACGTCGTCACCTTCTCCGCCACCCTCTCCGGCCAGGGCGCGCCCAGCGCGCTGTGAGCCCTCACCCCGTCGCCCCCCCAGGAGGAAGCACCATGGAAGGACTCACCCTCAAGCAGCGCCTCGCCCAGAAGACTCGGAAGCTGGTGAAGACTGTCGAGTTGGACGGCGACAAGGTGGACCTGCGTCGGCCCAGTCACAAGGAGCGAGTTGCCGTCCTCAAGCTCATCGAGGCCGCGGGCGAGATGCCGGTCAATGCCAATGCGACGGAGGGCAGCCAAGCCAATGCGACGGAGGGCAACCTCCGCGGCGTCTCGCGCATGGTGGCGTGCGTGCTGTACGACCCGGAGTCGAAGCTCCGCCTCTACGACCCGGCCGACCCGGGCGACGTCGAGACCATCCTCGGTTCGCCCTGGCTGGAGGACGTCACGCTCGACGCCCAGAAGGCCTTCATGGGTGGCCTCAAGCAGGACGTTGAGGAGGCCCGGGGAAACTCCTGAGCGACCCCCGGGAGCTGCTCGTCTTCGCCGCCGCGAAAGCGTTGGGCCAACGCCCCAACGACGTCCGCGAGTGGGACGACGACGAGCTCTACGGGCTGGTCGCCTACGGACAGCTTGAAGCCGAGAGCATCAAAGAGAAGGAGAAGGAGGCCACGGCGGGCGCTGCACTGCCGTCCCCTTCGCCGGTGCGGCCCACCGCCCAGCAGGCGACCCGCTCCGTCATCTACCGCGTGGGCCCGAGGCCCAGCACACCGAAGGGGTAGCGCATGTCTGGCGGAGGCTTGAGGGTCGGCGACCTCTACATCGTCGCGACGGCGAGCATCGGCGAGGCCCTCAAGTCCCTCCAGCAGCTCGTCAAGGCGGCGGAGGACACGGCCAAGCTCATCAAGAAGGCCGCCGCCCCCATCGGAAACATCGGCGCCATGGTGGCCGCGGGCATGGCTGGCGCCGTGGCCGCGGCCATGCAGTCCAACGAGCGGCTCAAGGACGAGGTCGGACGCCTCAAGGAACTGGCGTACACGCTCGCGGCGGACATCGGGGACCTCTTCCTCCCGGTGGTGCGCAAGCTGGCGGACTTCTTCGAGCGCCTGGTCGTCACCTTCCAGCGCCTCTCGCCCGAGATGAAGCGCACCGGGGCGGACATCGCCGTCTGGGTGGCCAGCGTCGGCCTCGCGGTGGGCACCATCGGCAAGCTGGCCGGCGTCATCGAGGGGCTCGCCGGCTCCGTGGGCATCGTCCTCAAGGTGTTGGGAGGGCTCCAGAAGTCCACCCTCCTCGCCAGCATCGGCCCCACGCTGGCTGCCGTGGCGGCGCCGGCAGCGGCCATCGCCGCCGCGGTGGCCGGGCTCACCCTGCTGGCCGGCAGCGTCTACGGCGCATGGACGGACACCAGCACCGGGCTCCGCGACTCGGTGATGTCCATCCTCACCAGCATTTCCGCCGTGGCGTCCCGCGTCTGGCAACTGCTCACGTCCACATTCAAGGGCCTCGCGGACACCATCCAGTCCATCGCCCTCCAGTCCCTGGAGACCATGGCCTGGCTGATTCGCGAGGCTGCGAAGAAGTTGGACCCCTTCGTCAAGGCGCTCCCCAAGAGCCTACAGATGGGGCGGCTGAACAAGGCACTCGACTCCGCCCAGAAAATCACTGGCAAGTCGCTGCTGAAAGACCTGCAGGACGGCGCGTCCTACCTCGAAGAGAAGGCCATCGCCGGTGCCCAGGCCGTCGCGGACGCACTCTCCGGCCTGGGCGCGTCGGTCGCGGACATCGCCACCGACGTCGGCAAGGGCGTCGCCGAGGGATTCGGCAAGTCCCTGGCGGGCACGCGGAAGATGCTGGACGACTTGGGCCTCACCGGCCTGCTGGACTCGCTCAAGTCGATGATTCCGGGCCTCGCCTCGGGCCAGGCGAACATCCGACAGCCCGACGACGGCAGCGCGTCCGGGCGCGAGAAGAGCCTCGCGCAGCTTCAGCGCGACGAAAGCGAGGCCGTGCGCCGTGAAATGGCCGGCGCCGACTACTACGAGGGGGCGTCGGCTGCCGCCGCGTTCGCGCAGTTCGAGAAGGAGGTGCGGCAGTTCAAGGACGAGGCCGCGCTCAACCTCGAAATGGAGCGGGAGTCGCGCGAGGCGCTCAAAGAGGCCGCCCTGGAGGCCAACGAAGCGGGCCGGGCCTCCTTCCGCGCCCTCGCCGCGGACATGCGCCGGTGGATGGACGAGGCCCGCGCAGCCATCGCCGCCGCGAAGCGCGAGCTGCTCAACCGCGTGGCCGGCGCGATGAGCGAAATCACCTCCCTCTTGCATGCCGCGGCGAGCGGATTCGCGGCTGGCGGGCCCATGGGGGCCTTTGGCGCCGTCATCAGCGAGTTGCTGCTCCAGTCCGACTCCTTCAAGACGCTGATGGAGATGGTGTCCGTCGTCATCGGCAGCGTCGCGAACGCCCTCGGCGCCATCCTGGCCCCTCTCCAGCCGCTGGTGGGGGCCATTTTCCTCGTCATCGACGCGCTCACGACGACGTTGACGCCTGTCTTCACGGCCCTCGGAGAGCTCGTGGAGCCCCTGGTGCCGCCGTTGGTGATGCTGGGGCAGCTCCTCCAGGGGCTGGCGCCGCTGCTGAGCGCGCTCGCACAGGCGGTGATGATTGTCATCGCGCCGCTGAACATCATCGCGGGGCCGGCGCTCAAGGCGCTCTTCGAGGTGCTGAAGTTCGTAGCGACCATCATCCTCTACGTCGCCCAGGCGCTCGGAAAGGTGTGGAACACCATCATCCGGGCCGTGCAGTCCGTCATCCGTGGCATCAGCAAGGCCGTGGAGTGGCTGGGAATCGACGCCCTCAAGGACTTCGCCAACAGCCTGGACCGCCTCAAGGTGGACACGGACGCGATGGGCGAGTCGCTGGCCGCCCTGCGGGACATGACGTGGGAGTCCGCCGAGGCCAAGGCGAAGGAGACAGCGGAGGTGCTGCGCAACACGGCCGCGCTCCAGAAGGCCACGGAGGCCCTCTCCAACGTCCCCGCTGCGTGGCGAGTCAACCTGCGCCGCTACGAGTCCCAGGACGCGCAGGAGGGCCCCAGCGCCGAGCCCACGCCGACGCCTCCACCCCCGACGCACCAGCAGCAGTCGGGGACGCGCGCGCCCCGGCCGGACCCGGGCGACGGCATCCTCCGCAACCGCGGTGGCGAGGAGCTCCCGGACTGGAAGCAGCCCAATGACCCGCGCAACAGCTACACCAAGTCCGGGCTCGCCGGCACCAGCGGCGACGCAATCAACGTCCAGGTCACCCAACACATCATCGGCTACGACATCGACGAGGCCCTCGAGGCTGGCATGCGCAGCGTGCAGCGCGCCCTCGAAAAGCGGGCCTTGAGACGGTCGGGCTACTGAGCCGAGGCCCTATGCCCCCGCCCTACCTCGCCCTGTCGGGCATCCCTGTCCCCGTCGCGGAGAGGACGCCCCTGCGCTACTCGCCGGTGCTCATCGGCGAGAAGGCGCGGACGTTCAGCGGCTTCCCGCGCAGCAGCGTCCGCAAGAAGCTGCTCAACATCGACGGGGGCACGGGCCCGCTGCCCCTCGCCGACGCCGCAGTGCTGCGCGGCCTCATCGACGGCGAGGGCGACTCCTGGTCCTTCACCGAGGACATGGCGTCGAGCCGCGGGCTGTGGCCGTCGGTGGTCGGTTCGCCGGGGAGGCAGCCGGGCGGGGGGCGGTACGACGATACCTTCGCGCTGTCCCTGTCCGCCGGCGCCGCCGTCACCTGGGCCACGCAACTTGGCCCCCAGTGGACGGTGGCCTACTGGGCCAGAGTCTGGGGCGTGGATGGGGTGCAGTGGCACCACTACGTCCAGCACTCGGACGGCACCGTGTACCGGGACGCGGCGGCGCCGGGGCCCGCGCTGGGGCACACCTGGAGTTTCGACGACGACTTCGCCAGCAACTGGGGCATGGCGCCCAGCGACGTAGACGCGGGGCAAGGTGGCGCCGGCCGATACGGACAATGCGCGGAATTCTACGACGGCGCCTCGGCGACGTGGCCCACAGCGCTCGGCCCCCAGTGGACGGTGGCGTACTGGGCGCGGCTCGCCACTGACGCCACCTGGCACCTCTACATCCACCGGGCCGGGCTGCTGTTGAGCCGCGACGGCGTGGTGGGCAGTCACCCAGCGTCAGCGGGAGTGCTCTACTCCTCCAGCGGTGACTACACGCAGTTGCCGGACGGCGCCGTCGTCCTGTTCAACCAGGAGGGCGGCTCGCTACTCATCGACGACCTGGTGGTCCTGCCGTACACGGTGCCCGACTCCTGGCTTGCGCCCTGGTACGCCAGCACGGCGCCGTTTCGGCTGCCCGGCACCGTGGGGCTGGCCGAGGTGGACGAAAACGGCAGCCTCACCATGCACCACCGTGCTGGTGTCGCCGGGGGCTTTCCCAACCCCGCCAACGACGGCCTCCTGGTGAGCGACTTGGTGGCCCTGCCCTACCGCGCCCCAGACGCGTGGGTGGTGCCGTGGCGCGACTCAGGCGCCCCTTTTGGCCCCCTGCCGTACCACCGCGCCACCGGGACAGGCTTGCACCGGCCCACGCTCGTGCTGGGTGAGTCTGGGCAGGGCGAGTCCATCGAGTGGTGGGAGGGCCCAACTCGCGTGGCCGGGGAGTCCTTCACCTTCACGCTGATGGAGTCGCCATGAGGCCGTTGTCGAACCAGGAACGGGCCGCGCTGGTCAGCCGCCGCGCCATCACCCACGTGCGCGTCATCGTCATGCGCTTCCCCCTCTCGGCGGTGAACCTCGGCGAGCTGCTCGGCCGCGACTGGGTGATGGGCGTCCAGTGGAGCGAGTCGCAGGACGAGACGGTGGGCCTGGCGACGGTTGCCGTGCGACGCAACGGGCCCGCCGGCATCGTCAGCTTGTCGCCCATGGTGGCCACCAGCCCGGCCAACCGAGGGCCCACAGGACTCGTGGAGCCGCTGCTCAAGGAGGGGCGCACCTTCCGCATCGACGTGCAGACCACGCCGAGCGAAGAGCCCACGCCAGGCGCCTGGCAGCAGGTGTTCCTGGGCCGCATCGACGACATCGACGCGGGCCCCGAAGAGCTGTCCTTCACCGGCCGCGACTTCGCTGGCGTCTTCCAGGACGTGTTCATCGAGACGGAGCGCGACTACGGGAACAACACCGTGGGCGTCGCGGTGCAGGAGGTGATGACCGCCATCATCGGCGACAACGTGCCCACCGGCACCGGCCCGGGGCTGCATGTGCCCGTGGACCCGATGTGGCAATTGGGCCGGTACACGCAGGAGCGCGAGACGGTCCACGAGGCCTGTCAGAAGCTGGCCGCCCAGCTCGGCTGGGAGCTGCGCCTCCGCTTCGTTGACGGGCTGGGATGGCAGCTCGTCCTCCAGAGCCCGGAGCGCCTCGCGGATGAGCCCGTGTGGACCTTCGGCCCAGACGACTACGTGGAGCTGAGCCGGGTGCAGCGCCGCCTCACCGACATCCGCAACGCCGTGGAGGTCGTCTACACGGACATCAACGACCGGGACGCGCTGGGGAATGCCAAGCGCAAGTCCGTGCTGAGCACCAACCCTACGTCCATCGCCGAGCACGGACGGCGGTACATGCAGGTGACGGAGGCCTCCGCGTCCAACATCAACACGGAGGTGGAGGCCCAGCGGCTCGCCGACGCGGCCATCGCGGACCTGTCCGACTCCGCCCTCGATGTGGAGGTGGAGGTCCCCTACGTGTGGGCGCTGGAGGTCAACGACGTGGTGCGCGTGCTGCCTGACGACGTCCACCTGGACGAAGCCGTTGACCTGGCCATCGTCAGCATCGACCCCGTGTTCACCAGCGGCACCGCGAAGATGAAGCTGCAGTTGCGCGGACGTCCGTCGATTTCTCGCAGCGAGTGGAAGGCGCGCAACGCGCGCCCCTCAACCGGCAGCAGCCCCGCCGAGCGCTCCATCCAGGTGACAGCGAAGATGAAGGGCCCCGACGCGCCCAGCGACTTGCAGCCCACCGCCACCGTCAACGGCTTCGCGCTCGCCTTCAAGCCCGCGCCCACGGGCCCCGCGTGGGACTCCTACGAGCTGCACGTCAGCACCTCGCCTGGCTTCACCCCGGGCGCGGCGACGCTCAAGGCCGCGGCGAGCGCCACGCGCTTCGAGGTGGCCGACCTCCAGCCCGGCACGACGCACTACGCGGTGGTGCGCGGCCGGGACGCTCACGGCAACGTCGGGCCCACTTCGGAGCAGGTGGCGCTGTCGCCGCGGTACGTCGAGCCGCGCTTCACAGCACCCATGGTCACGTGGGGGGTTGCCCCCCTGAATTACGACTTCGAATCTCAGGCATCCTCGTCCGTTCCGCCCGACAACTGGCGCGTCGAAATGGGCATTTGGGGTGCAGACCTTGCGACGACACCGGACTCAGTGAGCGGAAGTAGAGCTCTCCAGCTTCAGTCCACTGATGCCGTCATCGTCTCGCAAGCAATCTCGGTCCGGCCAGGGCTTCGCTACTCTATTGACGCGTTCGCCAAGGGGACAGACGAAGCACTGCTCACAATGGCCCTTGAGTGGCTTGACGCGACAGGGGCGACCATCTCCGTGGAGAACTTCCACAAGATGTTTACGGCCGGAGAGCCGTGGGCTCGATACGTCCACGCCGCACCTGCGCCTGCAACAGCACGCTTCGTTCGGGCTCGGCTGTCGTCTGTCATGGGGGTCGCTGGGGGCACCATCCAGATCGACTCCGTACAGGTGGACCTCGCGGACATTGTGCAGGAACCAACGCTCCCTCCTCCTGTAGTTCACGGGAGCTGGGAGCCCTACACCGACAATGGGCGAGGACGAGTGACGTATTACAAAGACAGCACAGGCCGAGTGCATCTTGAGGGGGCGATTACAGGGGGCACCATCGGAACCAACGCCCTCACACTGCCCGCGAGGTGCCGACCTCCCGCCACCCGCGATTTCGCAGTCGCCACCTCGACAGGGTATGGACGCGTGACGGTTACCGCAGACGGCGTCGTCATCGTCGCGTCGGGCTCACCTGCATGGGTGAGCCTAAATGGAGTCTCCTTCCGCGCGGGATAGTCACTCGGCGCGGTTGCAGTGCATCCGAGCGCCGTTGGGCGCCTGCGCATCAGAGATGGTCGCAACGCACTTCGTGCCGGGCGAGAAAGGCGCAAAGTCATAGCCCCCGCCCGACTCGGTAAGCCCGCCCACCTCACGCAGGACGTGCGCGTTCGTCACGACCCGCGCACCTCCAGCGGCATTCACCACCGCAGGAAAATTCAGCGTTGTGTGCGGCTCAATGGTCTGAATGGTTTCCCACGTCCCCATCACCCTGCTCACGTTGTTGTTGCCAGTCCACGGGCCGAGGACGGACACGTTCACGCGCACCAACCGTGACATCGAACCGGTGTTGTCGATGACGACATCGACTGGACCTGGAGTCGACTGGGCACCTCCCTGGGCACCAACGAATACGCCCTCAGAGCCTACCCCCTCCATGTCCCCAATCTCGGACCGGTTGCCCGTTTCCCTCTCGCCTGGCTCACATGCAACGAGGAGCGGCAGAGCGGCAACGACGGCGAACTGGCGGACCATGGGCACCCCTGGGTGAGCCTACCTGCCTAACACCAAGGGTCCGGACCCGGCAACAGGGTCCGGGATACCCTGGAGAAGTGGTGGACACGCGAAGTAGCGCACGCCATCAGGCGATTCCGTAACATCCGGCCGCGCCGGGATGCCCTCCAGGCGACCTAGCAGGAGCGAACGTGAGAGAGGCCGAGAATATCTGGCGGGGTGGGACGTCGGACAGGGTGCGCGCCGTGACGCGCAGCACCAACGGGAGGTTCCGCCAGAGGCTGGACATCATCATCCGCAGGTACAGGGGCTCTCTGCTGGGGCGCATGTACCAGGTGCGGCACGCGACGTCAGGTGAGCCGTCCCTGGACCTGGAGCTGACCGAGAGGCAGCAGCAGTTCCACCCGGACGTCGGGCTGGAGCTGCACATCAGCGCCCACCCCGCCTCGACGCTGGCTCCACCGCGCGTCCGCCTGCGAGTCCATGCCCCTGACGGCGCTTCCGACGCGGACGTAGCGCGGAACTTGGAGGGCACCTTGGCGACGGCGAAGGCAATGGTACAGACGGCATGCACGCGCAGCGCGCTCGCGGACACGATGGCGCACCTGCGCTCGCCGCCGCGGCGCCGTGGCCCCGTGCTGCGCTCACGCCGCTGGCTGCGCCGGGTGCGTCGCGCAGCTCGCCGGACGTGGCGCAGCGCCGGCTCGGCAACCACCGTGGCCCTCGCGCTCGTCGCGGCGGCCCTGGTGGGCGTCTACATGGTGCCGCCGCCCCCGTCTCAACCGCCCCAGACTGAGCGCAGCGACTGGAGCGGAGGGAAGCCCCCTGGCTGGATGGTGCCCGTCTCCACCCTGGACACGCTCGTTCTGGCGCGTGACATGCCGCCACGGCCCTTTGAGGGCCAGAAGACAAAGAAGTGCGACCCGGACCAGGCCGAGGTCTCCATCAATGGAGGCTGCTGGGTTGCCACCGACCGCACAGCTCCATGCGGCGACAAGATGTACGAGCACAAGGGCAAGTGCTACCGCCCGGTCGGGAAGCCGAACGAGCCCCTTCGGTCGATTTCGCGGTAAGAGGCTTGCGCTCCCTGCCCCGAAGTGCTACCCATTTCCACAGTTTTCGCAGTTGAAGCACCCAACGGCACGCTGAAGCAGTGACCTTTACCAGCGCCCCGTTCCCCACAGAGAGCTTTGGTCCCATCGCTATGGCGAGCGGACCACCAGAAAAGGCCTGTGCACCCAGGTAGCGCTGGGACACGCGCCCTCCGGCGCTCTATCGGCGTTTGTAAAGGTCCGCCGATAGAGCGCCTCTACCCTTCTGGGGGCCTCGTGGAGACCGTTTCGAGTCAGCACAGCCCTCAAGCCTGTACGGGCGCACCAGTCCGCGCTCTCCGGCGCTCTATCTGCGTTCGTAGTGGTCCGCAGATAGAGCGCCACTTTCCTCCGCGTGCGTGCGAGTCGCGAGACACCGCGTCCACCGCCCGGCACGCCCCGCCCCTTTGCGCTGGCGCCACACCGTGCGCCGCCTCCGTGGCACCCACCTTGCTCTACATGCACAGTCGATGCGACGCGTTGCATCGACTTCGGGCGAGGTGCGGGCGGCAAGGCTTCACCTCTCAGTCAACTTCGTGAGTCGTTCAGCAAGACCCGAGCGGGGGATGCACATGAACATGGGTAGTTCACCTGTCCAGCAGTTCGAAGATGCATGGGAAGTGGACCGCGCAGCGCGCTTTCTAGGAGTCAGCCCCAAGACGCTGTACCGGATGGCAGCTGGCGGCGAGGTGCCGAGCTACAAGGTGGGCGGGGCGCTGCGCTTCGACCCGGCGCGGCTCGCGGCCTGGCGCAACGAGCGCCAGCGGGGCGGCTGACGATGGCCTGGGTGCAGCAGCTCCCCTCCGGGAGCTACCGAATCGGCTGGAAGAACCCGGACGGCTCCCCCGGGCGTGAAGTCGTTCCGGCGGCGAACAAGACGGAAGCGAAGCGGATGGCGCACCAGCGCGAGCAGCAGGCATGGCTCGCTCGCACGGGCGTCATCCCGGACCGCCCGGAGGAGCCAACCATCGCCGAGGCCATCCGGCTCCGAATCGACGCGCTTCCCCCTGAGTTCGCCACGAAGAAGAACCTGCAGGAGAAGCTGCGGTACGTCGAAGCCGCGTTCGGCAAGCGCCGTCCCTCCAGCATCACCGCGGCGGACGTGCTCACCATGTTGGCGAAGCTCCCCCACCTGTCGCCGCAGATGCGGGAGCACATCCGCATGACCGGTCAGGGGCTCATCACGTTCCTCACCAACAAGGCACGCGTGTACTCCGGGCCCAACCCCTTCAAGGAAGCGGGGCCCGTGAAGGTGCCGAAGCGGCAGGTTCGGACGTACCCGACTGACTTCCTGCCCCGCCTCTTCGACACGCTCCAGCCACACCACCGCACGCCGGTGGCGACCGCGCTGCTCACCGGGGTTCGGAAGGGCGAGGTGCGCGTCATGCTCAAAGCCAACGTTCACCTCAATGAGCGGTACATCCTCCTCACGAGCGGTGGGCGCCGCGACACCACGAAGGGCGGCCGCGAGCGTCGAGTGCCCATCCCCGAGATGCTGGTGCCCGCGCTCGCCGAGCAGCTCGCGACGCCGGGCCCCTACCTCTTCCCTCGGCCAGGCACCAGCAAGCCCTACGGTCCCAACTGGCGCGTCCATGACGTCATGGCACGCGCCTGCGTCCGGGCCGGACTCATCAAGGGCTGGCGCCCGTATTGCTTCAGGACGGCATGCGGATGGAAGGGGCAACTGGAACACGAGGCCATGGAGAGGGAGTGTCCGGAGTGCAAGCGCGGACTGCGCTGGAAGGCCGTCGCCCAGGACCTGCGCTTCAAGCACCTGCGCTCCACGTGGGGCACCGTCGCGTACTCGGTGACGAGGGACCTCCGGCTGGTGGCCGACGTCCTCGGGCACGCCGACATCGAGACGACGCGGATGCACTACGCCGCCACCATTCCCGAGCACGTCCAGGCCGGTGCCGAAGCCACTGCAGCGGCCCTAAGCCCGTGGCGTCCACGTGGCGTAACCACAGAGGAAGCCGGGGGACAGCAGCGCAAACCTACCCCCACCCAGGAGGGCTGCACCGTGAATGAAGTCAAAGACTTGGCACGCCAGGGGAAGGCCGGGGAAACCGCGCCGCACCCTGGCGGCGGTTTCCTAAACCGCAGGCCACAGGTTCGATTCCTGTCGGGGTCATTGCCCAAGTTGCTGTCCCTCCTGGGGATTTCGACGGGCGCGCGCTCGCGCGACTTCGCCCGTCCGGAGCTCGTGCCTTCGCTGCTTCCCAGCAAGCAGCAGCGTCCCTCTCGGCCAGCTTGCTACCCGCGTGACCGAAGCGCCGAGGAGCTGACCACCCGGATGGGGCGGACTCCCCGGGCTCCAACGTCAACAGGGACGGGAAGAAGAACAGGTCCTGCGTCAGCGCGAGCGACATGCGCCCTTCTTCGGCCTGGCCCCGGAATCCAGTTCATGCCGGACCGAGCCGACATCAAGCTCGGCGGCACTCGCGGTCCCCATGGCGACCCATTCCAGTGCTGTCGTGACCCTCAGGCCGACAGTCCAGGACAGAAGACGCTCACGTCTGTTATCGCCCTCCGAATCAGAACGTAATGGTGGCAACGACGGTGTCGTTATAGGTGCCAGAGGGGACGTTCTGGCCACGCGGAACCGTGCCGTAGACCAGCACGGGGACGGGCAGGCCCGTGCCGAGGAACGCGAGGGCCGTGCCGGCGGTGTTGCCCCACACGAAGAGCCGGGTGACGTCCTGGTACAGGCTGTACGCGAGGTAGTCCGCCGAGGCCGTGTTGCGCATCCGGCGCAGCGGCGCAGCGTCGGTTGAGCCCGAGGCAGGGTGCAGCCCCTGCCCCAGGGTGATGATCGCGGGACGGAGCAGGGTGCACTGCACGCTCAGCGTGCCCGTACCGAACAGGTCGACGCCCATTGCGGAGTTGGTGACGACGGGGTCGTACGTGCCGAAGTTCAGCGTGCCGCCGCCGAGGCCGGAGCCGATGCTGCAGGCGCCTCCGACGTTGGCGGTGACGTTCAGGTTGGCGGTGGCGGTGGCGGCCTCGGCGGGCGAAAAGGCGACGAGGGACGCGGCAGCGGTGACGGCGGCAACGGCAGTCTTGATAGCGTTCATGGACAATGCTCAATCGAGCGGCCGGCTGATTCCGGCGGCGGCGGCGGCGCATTGCAACGCGCTCGCCAGCTTTCGAGCAGTCCCATGCGCCCCTCCCTTCGGCGCAGGTCGCGCACGCGCCTGCCGTGCGCTTCAAGGCACTCCGTGAAAATGTCTGCTTGTCTGTTTTTAAAGTGAAACGCACACCTCTCCCTGAAGGGAGCCCTTCAGTGAGGGACGGTCAGGCGCCGGGGCCACCCGAATCCCTTGGCACGCGGATTCCAGGAGCGGCGCTTGTCCACCTGGGAGAACTCCGCTTCCCAGGCGAGGGAGAAGAATGCCCGCTGCGGGTCCCCTTCGCGCGTCCATGCGCGGTGGCGTCCAGCCGATGACACCGCCATTCCGAGCGCCGAGAAGCGCGCGGCATCAGGGAGGGGATGGCTCAGGCGCTACGAGACGTCGACGCTCCCGAGCATCGCCAGGAGCCGCACCCGCTCCCTCTCCTCCCGCGCAAGCAGCGTCCCGCGGCGGTATCCGGCACGGCGGGTTGCGGATTCCCGCGTGATGTGAGATCTGCCGGGCACGTCCAGCCCTTCCATGTGGGGCTGCCTGTCCCGTTGCTCCATGCGCCCCTCCCCTCAGACGCCCAGGCTCGCCCTGGAACAGCCGAGCGAAGTTGACCGCCGGCACCTGAGGCGCGGAAGCGGCCAGACCGGGCCGATGACGCCACCCTGACCCTGCGTCTTTGAGCAACCGAAACGGCCTGCCACGGCGGCGCTCTGCCGCTCGCGAGGCTGCCCGGCCTTTGCCCTGACCTGTCACTTCGTCCCGACGGAGCGCGTGTGGCGTCGCCCACACGGCGTCCGTCGAGGCGCTGCTCGATTCATCCGCGTGCGCGGGGCCCCATGGGTCCACGGGCACTGTTTCCTCACGAGAACAGCTCAACCATGAACACCGCAGCTTCCCAGGCGGCCCCCCACGGCCGCTCGCGATTCCTCGACCTTCCTCGGCTGAAAGTGGAGTGGTTCTCCAATGTTCGCGGCGACCTGATGGCCGGGACCGTAGTGGCGCTCGCGCTCATCCCAGAGGCCATCGCCTTCTCCATCATTGCGGGCGTGGACCCGAAGGTGGGCCTCTATGCCTCCTTCATCATCGCGGTGATGACGGCCTTCTTCGGAGGCCGCCCCGGGATGATTTCAGCGGCCACGGGCGCGATGGCGCTGCTGATGGTCACGCTCGTCAAGAACCACGGCCTCGAGTACCTCTTCGCGGCCACCATCCTCACCGGCGTGCTGCAGCTCACCTTCCGGCTGCTGCGGCTCAGCCGCTACATGAAGTTCGTCCCACGCGCGGTGATGACCGGCTTCGTCAACGCGCTCGCCATCCTCATCTTCCTCGCCCAGCTGCCCCAGTTCGTCGGCGCGAACTGGCAGATGTACGCGATGGTCGCCGGGGGCCTGGTCATCATCTACGGGCTGCCACGCCTCACGAAGGCCGTGCCGTCGCCGCTGGTCGCCATCGTCGTCATCACCGCCATCTCCCTCCTCAGCGGCGCGTCCGTGCGCACCGTGGGGGACATGGGGGCGCTGCCCACCGCGCTGCCCTTCTTCCACGTCCCCCAGGTGCCCTTCACCCTCGACACCCTGCGCATCATCTTCCCCTACGCGCTCACCCTCACCTTCGTGGGCCTGCTCGAATCACTGCTCACCGCCGCCGTCGTGGACGACATGACGGACTCGCCCAGCTGCAAGCACAGCGAGGCCGCCGGCCAGGGGCTCGCGAACATCGCCGCGGGCTTCTTCGGCGCGATGGCGGGCTGCGCGATGATTGGCCAGTCCGTCATCAACGTGCGCTCCGGTGGCCGCTGCCGGCTTTCGACCTTCACCGCGGGCGTGCTGCTCCTCTTCCTCATCCTGGTGCTGGGGGACTGGGTGGCGCGCATCCCCATGGGCGTCCTCGTCGCGGTGATGATCATGGTCTCCGTCGGCACCTTCGACTGGAAGTCGCTCGGGGCCATGCGGCGCATGCCGATGAGCGACTCCATCGTGATGGTGGCGACGGTGTTCACCGTCGTGCTCACGCATGACTTGGCGAAGGGCGTCGCGGTGGGCGTGGTGCTGAGCGCGCTGCTGTTCGCGCGCACCGTCGCCAAGCTCGTCAGCGTGGAGAGCTCGCTCACTCCCGACGGTCAGAAGCGGCACTACCGCGTCTCAGGTGAAATCTTCTTCGTCTCCGTGGAGGGCTTCGCCAGCGCCTTCGACTTCAGGGAGCCCGTCAAGGCGGTGGAGATCGACCTCACGCACTCCCACATCTGGGATGCCTCGGCCGTGGCGGCGGTGGACCGGGTGGTGCTCAAGTTCCGCGACCGGGGCGTGGCGGTGACGCTCATCGGACTCAACGATGCGAGCGCCACGCTCCTCGGGCGCATCGGCATTCATGACAAGCCGGGGGCGTCCCTCAGTAGCGGACACTGACCTCCGGGAACACAAGCCCCAGTGGGACTGCAAGGAGCGGCCGAGCGGATGGCCCCGTCGGAGCACCTGTCCGTTCAGAACCGTGCAGTCCCCAGCCCCCAGGTGTCATTGCCAGGCTCCCCAGCTATCCTGGCTACGCATCACTTTCCTACAAAAGGAGAACTCATGCGTAAGGGCATCATGGCGGGTCTGCTGGCGGCAGGGCTGTTGACGGGCTGTGGCGGCATTGAAGAGGAGGCTGCCGCCGGGCTCGACACGGAGGCCCAGGCGATCCCCTGTCGTGACATCACCGGCCGGGACTACGTCATCACGTACTACGCGGAGCCCGCGAAGTTCACCAAGGTCGGTGAGCTGCTCTGCGGATGCAGCACACCAGAGACGGTCCTCAACGGCACGAAGACCTACTACTACGAGAAGGTCTACGGCTGCGTCGCGATGTAGCGACACAGCCCTGCCCGCCCTGACACGGCGGTACGGCGCGCGAGCAACGGAGGCCTGCACAACACTCCAAGCAGGCTCCATGGAGGCGCTCCTTGCTCGAATCGCACGATGGCGGGGATGCGCCCGTCTGCTCACCTTCTCCGGAAGACGCATCCCGTCACGGCAACTGGCGGAGGTTGCCGTGGGCGATGGGCGTCCCCGAGCCAGTGGCTCCCGTCCACCCGGTCAGCGCCTCGGGCGGACGGGCTTGCGCGGCGGGGCTGAGGCTGGGTCATCCACGCCTTCCACGCCTTCCACGAGCGCAATGAGCGACGCCACGGTGCGGTGCCGCTCCACCGGGTGGCGCAGGGGCAGGTCGGCGCGCACCGTGTAGTGGTTGCGCCGCCCCTCGCGCTCACGCTGGAGGTAGCCACCTTCCTCCAGGTCACTGACGATGCGCTGCACCGCGCGCTCGGTGATGCCCACACGCGACGCCACGTCCCGCAGGCGCACCTCCGGATCCGCCGCGATGCACAGCAGCACGTGCGCGTGGTTGGTGAGGAACGTCCACGAGGGAAATTCCAGGTGTGTCCCTTTCAAGGGGTCCATGAGGCTCCCGCCAGTGCTCGAATCAACGACGATTGACAAGCGACACAAAATTCGCATATTTCCGGTCGCGTATCAAATGTCGCGAATTTATATTCCAGAAATGCGGACCGGGACGGGACGGACGCGACCTCCTCCGGGCCCGGCTCCGGCGGGGGTTCGGGAGTAGAGCCCCAGGTCTTTCGAGGCTTCCCGGCAGGAATCCTTTCGACGGAGAGAAACGGTTCATGTCTCAGTCAGTGACGGAGCCCCAGGCGCCAGGCGCCCCGCGGAAGCGCGAAGGGGATGAGGTGGTGGCGGCGCCCCAGGCCCATGAGCCGAACGTGGCGAGGCCTGACGGCTTCTCATTGGAGGCGCTGCTGCCGGTACTGGAGGCGCTGGGCGCGCCCGCGGGCGTCACCGTGGAGGCGCAGGCCGTGCAGCGGTGGACGCGCGGCGAGAGCGCGGCGGCCGCGCGGGCCTGGCCCGAGCGCCTGGCATCCGCCTGCGAGGCGGTGGGCCTGCGCGCGGTGGCCCGGCGCGCGTCCGTGCGCGAGGTGATGACGGGTGAGGTGCCCCTACCGGTTGCCCTGCTCGGGCCGGAGGGCTGGTGCCTCGTCACCGCGCGCAGGCCCGGGCAGGTGCTGGTCCACGCGCGGGGCGTGGCGCTCCCGGACTGGGTGGGTGGGCCCGCGCTGATCGCCGCGGTGGGCGCGGAGACTCCGGCGCAACCGCTGGACTGGACGGTGGCGGTGCCCGCCGCGCCGCTGGAGCGGCTCGGGGGCGGAGACCCTCACGGCCACGGCGACCACCCCACGCCCATGCAGCGGCTGCGCTCGCTGCTATGGCTGGAGCGGGACGACCTGAAGGTGGTGCTCGTCTACGCGGTGGCGGCGGGCCTGCTGTCGTTGGCCACGCCAGTGGCCGTGCAGGCGCTGGTGAACACGGTGACGTTCGGCACCCTGCTGCAGCCGCTGGTGGTGCTGTCCATCCTCGTCATGGCGGCGCTGGCCTTCGCCGCGACGCTGCGGGCGCTCAACACCCACGTCGTGGAGGTCATCCAGCAGCGCATGTTCGCGCGCGTAGCGCTGGATGCCTCGCACCGCATCCCCCGGGTGCGGCAGGAGACGTTCGACCGCGACTACGGCCCGGAGCTGGTCAACCGGTTCTTCGACGTGCTCACCCTCCAGAAGACGCTGTCCATCTTCCTCCTGGAGGGCGTCAGCCTCGTGCTGCAGGCCCTCATTGGGATGGTGGTGCTGGCCTTCTACCACCCGGTGCTGCTGGCCTTCGACCTGGTGCTCATCGCGGCCACCGCCTTCATCATCCTGGTGCTCGGCCAGCGCGGCACGGCGACGGCCATCGAGGAGTCGAAGGCGAAGTACGCGGTGGCCGCATGGCTGGAGGAGCTGGCGCGGCACCCGCTCGCCTTCCGCTCGCGGGACGGGGCGGTGCTCGCGGAGGAGCAGGCGGACGTGCTGACGCGCCGCTATCTGGGCGCGCGGCGCCGACACTTCAGCGTCGTCTTCCGGCAGGTGGTGGGCTCACTGGGCCTGCAGGTCGTGGCCAGCGCGCTGCTGCTGGGCCTGGGCGGCTGGCTCGTCATCCAGCGGCAGCTCACCCTGGGCCAGCTCGTGGCGGCTGAACTCATCGTCACCACCGTGCTGACCTCGTTCGTCAAGTTCGGCAAGCACGTGGAGGCCTTCTATGACTTGCAGGCCGCCCTGGACAAGCTGGGCCACCTGGTGGACCTGCCGCTGGAGGAGGACGGCCCCCACCGAGAGCCGCTGCCTGAGGACCGGGACGGGCTGCCGGTGCGGGTCGAAGGCGTGCACTTCTCGCACGGCGGGGGGCGGGCGGCGCTGACGGGGCTGAAGCTGGAGCTGGCGCCCGGAGAGAAGGTGGCCCTCCTCGCGCCCAGCGGGGGCGGCAAGAGCACCCTGGCGGACCTGCTCTTCGGCCTGCGCCAGCCCACCCGGGGCCGGCTGGCGGTGGGCGGGGTGGACACGCGGCGTGTCTCCCTGGCCGCGCTGCGCTCGCAGGTGGCGCTGGTGCGGGGCGTGGAGGTCCTGGTGGGCTCGGTGCTGGATAACGTGCGCGCGGGGCGCGCCGCGGTGGGCCCGAGCGAGGCGCGGCGGGCGCTGGCGGCGGTGGGGCTGCTGGAGGCCGTGCTGTCGCTGCCGCGCGGGCTGGACACGCCCCTGGGCCCCACCGGGGCTCCGCTGTCGAGCGGCCAGGTGCGGCGGCTGATGGTGGCACGCGCGCTGGCGGGCGCCCCCCGGCTCATCGTCCTGGACGAAGTGCTGGAGGGCCTGAGCGAGCGCGGGCGCCAGGAGGTCATGGACTCGCTGCTGGCCCCCGAGGCGCGGTGGACGCTGGTGGTGCTGGCCAGCGAGGAGGACGCGGCCGTGCGGCGCGTCGACCGGCGCCACACGCTGGCGGAGCTGATGGCGGGCTCAAGCCCGGAGGAGCGCTGAACATGGCCACGACACCCCTGACGCAGTCCCTGGTGGGCGAGCGCGCCGAGCGCGCCGCCTTCACCCTGGTGCGCGCCCCCCGGGCCGCCCATGTCCTCACGCGCGTGCTGCTGGCGCTGGTGGGCGCCGCGGTGCTGCTCGCCTTCGCGCCCTGGCAGCAGACGGCGGTGGGCCACGGCCGCGTGGTGGCCTTCACCCCCGTGGAGCGGCAGCAGTTCGTGGAGGCCCCCATCGAGGGGCGCGTGGTGCGCTGGGAGGTGCGCGAGGGCAGCCGCGTGAAGAAGGGCGACCTGCTGGTGGAGCTGTCCGACAACGACCCGCAGCTCCTGTCGCGGCTGGAGCTGGAGCACGCGGCGCTGCTGCAGCGGCTGGAGGCGGCGCGGGCGCGCGCGGAGGCGCTGGCGGCGCGCGCGGAGCAGCTCTCCGGTTCGCGCACCCTGGCCACGTCCGCGGCGGAGGCGCGGGTGGCCATGGCCAGGGACCGCACGCTGGCGGCGCAGCGCGCGCTGGAGGCGACGGAGGCGGCGCACCGCACCTCGAGCCTCAACCTGGAGCGCCAGAAGCGGCTGGCGGAAGGCGGCCTCACCGCCACCCGCGCCCTGGAGCTGGCGGAGCTGGAGGCGGTGCGCGCCGGCACCGAGGTGGACCGGGCCCGGGTGGCGCTGAGCGCCGCGCGCAGCGAGGAGGCCGCGCTGCGCGCCGACCAGGGCCGGGTGGGCAACGACGTGGGCGCCTCCGTGGCGGACGCGCGGGCCTCGCGCGCGTCGGCCCTGTCCGAGGTCGCGTCCGCCCAGGTGGAGCTGGCCCGCATGGACGTGCGCCTGGCGCGCCAGCGCACCCAGGAGGTACGCGCCCCCATGGACGCCACCGTGTTGCGGCTGGTGGGCGGCCTGGGCGGGGAGATGCTCAAGGCGGGAGACCCGCTGGTGGTGCTGGTGCCGGACACCGAGTCGCGCGCGGTGGAGCTGTGGATGGAGGGCAACGACGTGCCGCTGCTGGCGGACGACCGGCGCGTGCGGCTCCAGTTCGAGGGGTGGCCCGCGGTGCAGTTCAGCGGCTGGCCGTCCGTGGCGGTGGGCACCTTCGGCGGCAAGGTGGCGCTCATCGACTCCACCGACGACGGCAAGGGGAAGTTCCGCATCCTCGTGGTACCGGACGAGGCGAGCGACGCGTGGCCCTCTGCGGCGTACCTGCGCCAGGGCGTCCGCGTCAACGGCTGGGTGTTCCTCAACGAGGTGACGGTGGGCTTCGAGCTGTGGCGCCGCTTCAACGGCTTCCCGCCAGTGGTGGACAGCGCGGAGCCGGCACATGCGCAGAAGAAGGAGGACAAGGGATGACGTGGGTGAGTCTGCGCGCCGTGCTCCTGGCGAGCCTGCTGACCGCGCCGGGGCGGGCGTCGGAACAGGCGCGCGTGGAGGGCGGGAGCGACACGCTGTCCCTGGAGGCGGTGCTGGAGTCGGTGGAGCGCCACTACCCCGTCATCGAAGCCGCTCGCCGGGACGTGGAGGCGGCAGGGGCGGAGCTGCTGGCGGCCCAGGGCGGGTTCGACCCGGTCCTGCGGGGCCGGGTGGCGAGCACACCGCTGGGTGGCTACCCGTACACCCGCGTGGAGGGCGTGGTGGAGCAGCCCACGGCCCTGTGGGGCGCCAACCTCTTCGCCGGCTGGCGACTGGGCAGCGGCCAGTTCCCGACCTACGCGGAGCAGTACCAGACGAACGCGCTGGGCGAGGTGCGCGCGGGCGTCAGCGTGCCGCTGTGGCGCAACGGCCCCATCGACCGGCGGCGTGCCGCCGTGGCCCGCGCCGAGCTGGGCACGAACGCCGCCACTCAGGCCGTGGAGCAAGCGCGGCTGGAGTCGGCTCGCGTCGCGACGTGGCGCTACTGGGAGTGGGTGGCCGCCGGCCGCCGGTATGCCGTCGCCACGGAGCTGCGGCGTATGGCGCAGGCCCGGGACGCCCAGCTCATCGAGCGTGTGCAGAGCGGCGACCTGGCCGCCTTCGAGCAGGTGGACAACCAGCGGGCGCTGGTTCAGCGCGACGGCCAGGTGGTGGCCGCCGAGCGGCTGCTCCAGCAGAGCGCCATGGAGCTGTCCCTCTTCCTGCGCGACGCGGAGGGCCAGCCCGTGCTGCCGCGGCCGGCGTGGCTGCCGCCGGGCTTCCCCATCCCCGTGGCCGCGGAGGAGGCGGTGGGCCCGCTGGCGTTGGAGGACGTGCTGGAGCGCCGGCCGGACGTGCAGCGGCTGGAGCTGTCGCGCCAGCAGCAGCGCGTGGAGCACCAGTTGGCCCGCAACCAGCGCGCCCCTGCCGTGGACGTGAGCGTGGCGGCCGCGAAGGACCTGGGCGCGGGCAGCCTGAAGAGAGACAAGCCGGAGCTGGAGGTGGGGCTCCTGCTGGACATCCCCACCTTCAACCGGGGCGCCACCGGCCGCGCCTTGCAGGTGGAGGCGGGGCTGGCCCGGCTGGAGGCCCAGCTGCGCCTGCAGAAGGACCGGGCACGGGTGGAGGTCCGCGACGCGCTCTCCGCCTTGGAGGCAGCTCGGGAGCGCGTCACCGTGGCGCGGCGGGAGCTGACGCTTGCTCGCGAAATCGAGCGGTCCGAGCGCACCCGCTTCGAGCTGGGCGAGAGCACGCTCCTCTTCGTCAACCTGCGCGAGCAGACGTCCGCCGAGGCCGCCGTGCGCGAGGTGGACGCCCTCACCGACTACCACAAGGCCGTGGCCAGCCTGCGGGCCGCCGCCGCCCTCCCGGTGGCGGTGCGCTGAAGGGGCCCCCGTGCATCACCCCGCGAATCCGTGTATCTACGGGCTCCAAGTTTGCCAAGTTCCCGACGTTTTCCGGACCTCGCTCGGAGGAGACCGCCATGCTGGACCGCCCCATGTACCTCAAGCCGAACGTCGCCATCGAGCCGCTGTACAACCAGTGGTACGCGTGGTGGTACCTGCTGTCCCCGGCGACGGCTCCGCTGTTCGTGACGAACCTGCACCAGAAGCTGATGCAGTCCTTCGTGGCGAACCCGGACGTGCACGTGGCGGCCCTGAAGAACCCGATGTTGATGGGCGGCCCGTTCATCAACCACCCGGCGGCGAAGGCCCCGCGCGTGAAGGAGCTCCTGGAGCGGACGCAGAAGGAGCAGGCCAACATGCTCGCGTACACCAAGGCGGTGGCGGAGCTGGAGCAGCTCATGGCGCCCAACAACGGCGGCTCCCTGGAGGGCCTCTACGCCAAGGTGCCCGACATCCTCCGCGGCTACGTGGAGCTGACGTACGATTTGAGCAACCGCGCCAGCGCGCGGTACATCGAGCCGCTCCTGTACCGCAGCCCCTTCCACAAGGAGTCCTCGCAGAGCGTGACGCTCATGCAGGTGGACGGCGACTGGCGGCCCTACATCTTCAGCACGCCCCGCCTGGAGGAGGACACGCCCCTGTGGCTGCGCGTCCCCTACAAGCACGAGGGCCTGGACGCCCTCTTCCGCATGCGCCACACGCCGGGCTCGCCCGGTCAGGTGGCGGAGATGCTCGGCGTGCCCGCCTCCGCAGCGGACGCCTTCGCCGCGCTCTTCACCGACGTCGAGCCCCGCCGCACGGAGCGCTACACCGGTGAAGGCGTGCGCGTGCGCTACTTCGGCCACGCCTGCGTGCTGCTGGAGACGAAGGACGTCAGCATCCTCACCGACCCCGTCATCAGCTACGAGTTCCCCACGGACCTCCCCCGCTTCACCCACTCGGATTTGCCCGAGCGCATCGACTACGTGGTCCTCACGCACGGCCACGCCGACCACTTGATGATGGAGACGCTCATCCAGCTGCGCCACCGGGTGGGCTGCATCATCGTCCCGCGCAACAACGGCAACTCGCTGGCGGACCCGTCGCTGCGGCTGATGCTCCACCACAACGGCTTCAAGAACGTGGTGGAGATTGACGACCTCCAGGAGATTCCCGTGCCGGGAGGCTCCATCACCGGCCTGCCCTTCCTGGGCGAGCACAGCGACCTGGCCATCCAGGCCAAGACGGCGCACCTGGTGCGCCTGGGCGGCAAGTCCATGTTGATGGCCGCGGACTCAAACGCCATCGAGCCGCGCATGTACCAGCACCTGCGCGACATCGTCGGCACCATCGACGTGCTGTTCCTCGGCATGGAGTGCGAGGGCGGCCCGATGAGCTGGATGTACGGCCCGCTGCTGTGCAATCCCCTGCCCCGGAAGATGGACCAGGCCCGCCGGCTCAACGGCTCCGACAGCGCGCGCGCCATCGAAATCACCAACTCCCTGTCGCCCAAGGAGGTCTACGTCTACGCCATGGGCCAGGAGCCATGGCTGCGCCACGTGATGATCCTCGTCTACGACGACAAGGCCCCGCAGATCGTGGAGTCGAACAAGTTCCTGGAGCACTGCCGCACCCACGGCATCCAGGCCGAGCGCCCCTACGTGAAGATGGAGCGTATCCTCGCTTGAGTCCGTGGCCTTCCCGAGGTGCGCGGCCCTCCCGCCACCTTCGGGCCTCGCCTCACGCCGCCGCGGCGGCGTCGAGCAGGCCCCGCTGTCGCAGCGTCTCCAGCACGCGCCGCAGGCCCACCTCCACGGTGTCCACATCCGAGCGCACGGTGACGTCGGGCGCGTCGGGGGCCTCATAGGGGTCCGACACGCCGGTGAAGTGCGCCAGCTCGCCGGCCAGGGCCTTCTTGTAGAGCCCCTTCACGTCCCGGGCGATGAGCACGTCCAGTGGCGCCTGGACAAAGATCTCCACGAAGGGGAGGTCCGCCTCCTCGGCCAACCGGCGCACCTCGGCGCGCGAGCCCGCGTAGGGCGAGATGGCCGCGGCGATGACGCCCACCCCGTGCTTCGCGAGCAGCCGGGCCACATGACCGATGCGGCGCGCGTTCTCCTCGCGGTCCTCGCGGGTGAAGCCCAGGCCGCGGGACAGCCAGGTGCGCACCTCATCACCGTCCAGCACCTCCACGGGCATGGACGGGGCCAGGTGCGCATGCAGGGCGCGGGACAAGGTGCTCTTGCCCGCGCCTGACAGACCCGTCAGCCAGAGTATGAAGCCCGCCGAACGCCCCAAGGTGACTCCAGAACGACGCCCCTGCGCGTCCCCGAAACGCTAACACGCCACGCGGCCTCCGGGACTTGACCCGTTTTCCGTGGCCATGCGACAGAGGCTTCACGTCATGCAAAGCGCGTCCAACTCGAGCCCTCACGCCCCCGACCGCTGGTTCCCCACTCGCAAGCCGTTGACGGACCCGCGGCTGCGGCTGTTCTGCCTGCCGTACGCCGGTGGCAGCGTGGCCATCTACAACCAGTGGAGCCAGGGCCTGCCGGCGGGTGTGGAGCTGTGCCCCGTCCAGCTCCCCGGGCGCGAGCGCCGCCTGTCGGAGAAGCCCATTGGCAGCCTGCCCACCCTGGTGGACGCGCTGCTGCCCGCCATCGCGCCGCTGCTGGACCGGCCCTTCGCCTTCTTCGGCTACAGCATGGGCGCGCGCATCTCCCTGGAGCTCGCGCGGCGCCTCCAGGCCCGCAACGGCCCGCGCCCCGTGGGCCTGTTCCTGGGGGCCGCCGGGCCGCCGTCCGTCAACGCCCGCGAGCCCATCCACCACCTGCCCGAACCGGAGTTCATCGCGCAGCTGCGGCGCTACGACGGCACGCCCGAGGAGATCTTCCAGCACCGCGAGCTGCTGGAGCTGGTGCTGCCCATGCTGCGCGCCGACTTCGGCATCGCCTTCACGGAGGACGGCCCCCAGCCCGCGAAGCTGGAGGTCCCCCTCTCCGTCGTCGGCTCGCCCGAGGACAAGCACGTGCCCACCGCGAACCTGGAGCGCTGGCGCGACGAGACGCGGAGCGAGGACGTCCGCGTCCGCCTCTTCCCCGGCGGCCACTTCTTCATCAAGTCGCAGCGGGACGCCCTCCTCGCGCACGTCAGCGAGGACCTGAACCGGTGGATGGGCCACACGCCCTGAGCCCGCCGGCTACGCCGCCTGGAACCGGGGCGGCGTGTCCCCGGCCAGCGGTACGGTGAACTGCCAGCGCACCGTCAGCGGCTGCCCACGGGGCCGGTTCACCGCCACCGCCGCCTGGTGCCGTTCGGACGGGCGCAGCTGGACGAACTGCCACGCCTCCGGCACGTCCTGCATCCGCGGGTCGAAGGAGATGCGCGGCGCCTGTCCGGGCTCCAGGTGGAAGGCGAACTGGTCCAGCGGCAGGGACAGCCCCGCGCCGCGGGCCTTGATGTAGGACTCCTTCAGCGTCCAGTACTCGAAGAAGCGCTCCCGGTGCCGCTCCGGCGGCAGGGCCTTCAGCGCCGCCACTTCCGAGGCGGCGAAGTAGTGGTCCGCGATCTCCACCGTCTCCCCCTGCCGCTGCGCGTCCTCCACGTCCGCGCCCAGCTCCGCGTCCCAGCCCACCGCCACCAGCGCCATGCCGTCCGTATGGGACAGGTTGAAGCGCAGCTTCGGGCCCCACGCACCCCGCACCGTCGGCCGACCGTACGTGTTGGTGTCAAAGGCCCAGGCCTCTGGCGCCACCGGCGCGTAGCGCGACAGCGTCAGCCGCACCAGCGCATGGCTCACCAGGTACTGGCGCTGGTGCCGCTCGAAGCGGAAGCGCTGCTGCTTGTCGCGCTCCTTCGCGTCCAGTAGCGCCCAGTAGGCGTCCAGGAGGCGCCGGTCGTCGATGCGCTCGGGCTCGACAATCCATACATGGACCTCATCCGGACGCAGCGCGAGGGGCTGGAAGTCGGTCGGCATGCCTCCTTTCTATCACCGCCCCATGCTGGTTCCTGCGTGCTTCCGCGTGGCATGGCCACTGCTGGCCACTGTCGCTGACCCTCGAGGCAGTTTGCACACACCGTTGTCCCCGCCAACCTTTCGCTCGCTCGTGTTGGGATTCGCGGTGGTGGCGTGATGGGGGGCAGGGACGGATGGAGCTCTTTCCAATTCAGTTACTTTTCATGGTGGTTCTGATGAACCGCTATGTCCTCGGGCCATTGCTACGGCGCCTGAAGGGGCGGCAGTTCGACCGGGTCGACGACACCTACCTGCCGCGAGTCGCCATCGTCATCCCGCTGTTCAACGAAGGCGAAGGCATCTACCACGGCGTCCGCAGTCTCCTGGAGCAGGACTATCCCAGCCACCTGCTTCAAATCGTGGTGGTGGATGACTGCTCCAAGGATGACAGCTACGCCTGGGCCCTGAAGGCGGCGGAGGGAAATCCCAACGTCATCGTCATGCGCAACCCGGAGAACATGGGCAAGCGCAAGGGCATCAACCGCGCGGTGAAGGCCGCCACGGACGCGGAGATCATCGTGTCGGTGGACTCGGACGTCATCGTCGACAAGGCCGCAGTCCGCCAGCTCGTGCGCCGCTTCGCCAGCCCGCGCATCGCCGCGGTGGGCGGCCGCACCTACGTGACGAACCGTCATCAGAACTGGATGACGCGGATGATTGAAATCAAGTTCCACTTCGCCCAGGAGTGGCTCAAGGACCTGGAGCGCAGCTTCCGCCAGGTGATGTGCCTGTCGGGCTGCCTCACCGCGTACCGCCGCCACGTGCTGCTGGAGCTGGAGCCCATCCTGGAGGCGCGCGCCATCGCGGGCATCCCCATCAAATACGGCGAGGACCGGTTCCTCACGCGGCAGATCGTCAAGCACGACTACGAGACCGTCTACACGCTGGACGCCTTCTGCTTCACCGCCGCGCCGTCGACGCTGGCCGGGTACTTCTCCCAGCAGCTCCGGTGGCGCCGCTCCAACCTGGTGGACCTGCTGGGCGGCCTGTCCCACGCCTGGCGGCTCCATCCGGTGGTGACGGTCCACTACGTGTCGCAGCTCGCGCTGCTCCTCTCCTACCCGCTGGTCATCGTGCACAACGTCCTGACCGGCGAGTTCTGGGACATCCTCGCCTTCCACTTCCTGGTCATCGGACTGCTGGGGGTCATCTATCGAATCGAAACGCGGCACCTTCCCGCGGACCGCCGGGTCCACGGCGCCAGCTTCCTGCCCATGGCGATGCTGATGCCGGTGACGTACGCGCTCTTCACACCGCTGGCCCTGCTGACGCTGGACTCGGGGAGCTGGGAGACACGGGGCAGCGCCAACGCCGCTCCCGAGACGTCACCGCTCGACTCCGGGGGCCGCTTTCCTCCCACCCATGCTGGTGAAGGCACCACGCCATGAACCAACGCGTCGCCAATCGCGTCAACAGCATCGCCGTCTCGGCCTACAAGTTCATCGGTTCCCTGCTGCTCACGCTCATCATGCTCGGGCTGGTGTCCTTCCTGTCCGTCCAGGGCTTCTTCCTGGTGAGCCGCAGCTGGGTGACGCCCACGGTCATCTCGCCGACGGACCCACAGATCCTCACGCTCAACACCCAGGTGGCCGCGCAGACGTCCGCGCGCGACCACGTGTTGTCGGACCGGCGATCGGTGGAGAACCGCATCTCCGATGCCGAGCGCACCATCGGCGCGGAGCGCGCGTTCCAGCAGCGCTTCCTCGTCGCCCTGCGCGGTGAGCGCGACGCCAGGGACCGGGTGGCGCGGCGCCTGTCGTCCCTGCGCCGTGAATACAGCAGCGCCCGGGCGGAGATCCTGCAGTCCAACCGCGCCTACGCCGGCCTGGCGCGAACGCGCGCCGACGCGCTGTACAACGCCCGCCTGCTGGAGCAGGAGGAGAAGCTCACCATCAACCACCACCTGGCGCAGTTGGCGCAGAGCAACCTGTCGCTGGCGCAGTCCACGGTGGATTTGGAGACGCGGCTGGATTCGCTCCAGCGGGAGATCGCCGGCCTCTCGGCGGTGCAGTCCGGCATGGGCAAGGACGAGACGCCGCAAGGCATGACGTCCGACGTGCTGCTGCTGGAGCGCGAGTACACGCACTCCGTCCTGGAGCAGGCCCGCGCGGAGGCGACGCTGAAGAGCCTCCAGACGGACCTGGCCGCCCTGGACGAGGTGGCCCTGCGCTACGACACGCTGATCGCGTCGCTGCGTGCGTCGCCATACCTCAAGGCCATCGAGAAGGACCTCACGGTCGCCTTCGTCCCGTACGAGAACATCCCGAACGCCGAGCAAGGCACACCGCTGTACGCGTGCGCGGCCAAGGTCTTCTGGTGCCACGAGGTGGGCGTCATCGGGCGCGTGCTCGAGGGCGAGGTGTCCCTCAAGCACCCCATCCGCCAGTACATGCTCCGCGGCGTCATGGTGGAGGTCCAACTGACGAACGCGCCCTCCGCCCGGGAAGACCTGCTCCACCTGGGCCGGCCGCCGCTGCTGCTGTGAGCCCAAACACCCTTTGCCTGGAGACGGCCTCGGAGCCGGAGACACTCGACCATGCGGATGACCGTCACTTGTGGCGCCTTGCTTTCAATCGCCGCGCGGCTGGCGCTGGCCCAGCCGGCGCCTCCTCCCGCGGGGGAACTCACGTCGCCGTCCAGCGAGGACCGGGCCGCCGGTTACTGCGACTTCGTGCGCGGCGTGGGCAGCGCGGAGGCCGCGCTCGAGCTGGCACCCGAGGTGTTCGGGGCCTTCGGCGTGGTCAACGCGGGCGAAGCCACCGGTGGCACCGGTACCACGCCGCTGGGTGAGCCCACCCCGCGAATCACAGCGGGTTTGATGTACGACTTCGTCGGCCTCTACCGCGGCCGCGCCCTCCACAAGCGCGCGGAGGCGGACTGCCGCCGGCAGCGCGCGATGGTGGTGCTGGAGGCCGCCATCCGCCAGGGCACCGGCCTGGGGGAACAGGCCGCGCTGGAGGCTCGGGCTCGCGTGCTGGAGGAGGCGCTGCCCAACGCCGAGGCGCTGCTCACGTCACTGCGCAACGACATGAAGCAGGGCCAGGTGACGCTGGAGGAGCTGAACGCGGTGCAGGTCCGGCTGGATGGGCTGCGACAGCTTGCCACCAGCACGCAGGTCGCTCGCCAGCGGCTGGCGGCGCGGCCTCGATTTCAACAAGGTCAGCGGCTGGAGAGCGTGCTGAACGAGCTGCGCGCCGCGGATGACCAGCTCGAGTCGTATAACGGCGCGCTGCGCCGCTCGCGCGCCTGGCGCGTCAGCTTGCGCGGCGGGTACGACGAGCTCATCGACGCCGACCAGGACCTGCCCCTCTTCGGGCAGCTCACGCTGTCCTTCAACCTGGGCCACCTGTGGCAGGGCTCGGCCAACGCGCGCGCGCGGGAGGGCCGCCGCCGCGCGACGCTTGACGACGTGTCGGGCGTTCCCCAGCGGGTCAACGAGCTGGTCGCCGAACTGCGCGCCGTCCACCGCACCGAAGAGGGCCGCCTGCGCGAATTGAGCACCCTGGTGTCGGACCTGGAGGCACAGCTCCAATCGCTGGACGCGCTCCAGACGCGGGAGATTCGCCGCTTCCGCGGCTACCTGATGATGGAGCTCGTCCGCCTGCGCGCCGAGCAGGCCTATCTGCGCGCGCACGTGGAATCGCTGCAGTCCTTCCTGGGTGCCCGGTCGCCGTGACACCGCGTCGGCTGCTCGTGGGCTGCGGCGTCCTGGGCGCGCTGCTGGGCGCCGGAGCCGGTCCGGCGGAGGGGGGATGGGATGGCGGGGTGGCGCCACGGCTCGCGCCGAAAGAACGGGAGGAGCCACGCCCCCCTGGGGCTTCCCGGAAGAAAGGCAGGCACATGCTGACGCGCGTCCCGTTGTCCCGGCTGACAGTCACTGAAGGAAGCCTGGCGCCCGGGCCCGGCGAGCAGCTCCTCGTCGAGGGGCCCCGCATGCGCGCGGTCGTACATGGAAGCACGACACGCAACGTGGCGCTGCGCTTCACCCTCCTGGGCCCCTCCGAGCGCCAGGTGGCCCTGGCCTCGGGAGAACAACGTCAGCAGGTGGGCCTCAAGCTCTTCGCGGTGGACGCGTGCAACGTGCTCTACGCGATGTGGCGGCTGGCGCCCAAGCCGGGCATCGTCGTCAACTTCAAGCGCAACCCGGGACAGCACACCAGCCGCGAGTGCGGAAACCGGGGCTACGCCATCCTGCGCCCCGCGCAGCACGTCCGGCTGGAAGCGCCCGCGCCAGGCGAGCTCCACACGCTGCGGGCCCAGCTCGACGGCAAGGTCCTCCGCGTCTGGGCGGACGACGCGCTCGCGTGGATGGGCGAGGTGCCCGAGGAGGCGCTCGCACCGGAGGCACCGGTGGGCCTGCGCTCGGACAACGTTCGGCTGAGCCTTCAGCTCTCCACGCAGCAGCCTTGAAGCACGCGAACACCACCACGGCCGCGAGCGCGCAGGCACGGCGCACGGCCTCCCATGAGCGCCACGTCGACCGCGCGGCGCCCAGGGAACGTGGCATTACAGCTGGGGCCGCGGGTCCGGCGCCTGGGGCTTCTCCTGCTCACGCTCGGGCAGCAGCTCCGCGCAGAGCGAGGACGTGTTCTGTGTGCACACGCCCCCGGCCTCCAGGTCGAACTGCCAGCGGTGGCGAGGGCACACCAGGTAGCGCCCCTCCTCCACCCAGCCCTCGGACAGGTCGGCGCCCTGGTGGGGGCAGAAGCGCTGGATGGAGAAGCGCCGCCCACCGGCCTCCACCACCGTGCGCTCCCGCTGCGACTCGGTGGAGCGGATGCCCTCGCAGAACTCGCGCATGTCCTCGATCTCCACCCCCAGGAAGCCGTGCAGCACCGGCTCGTATACGTCCGGGTTGCGGCTCAGGCGCAGGCGGAACGACAGCAGGAAGTCCTCCCACGTGAGCTTGCGGTCCAACACGCGCCCCACGTCGGCCGCGCTCGTCTTCAGCGTGTAGCGGACCTCTTCCTGGATGTTCGCCACCACGTGGACACGGCGCGCCTTGAAGTCCACGCGCAAGAGCTGCTCCGGGAGCTCCGTCAGCTCCACGTAGAGCGGCATGCCCACGCGCTCGTGCAGGTCCAGGAGGTCCAGCTTGCGCTGCAGCTCCACGCGCAGCCGCTCGTGAATCTCCGCCACCTCCGCGACGAGCAGGTTGCGCCGCCGCTCGCGGAACACGGACTCCTGCCGCTTCGCGTAGTCGTGCAGGTACGCCTTCATGTTCTCCGGCGTCACCCGCTCGGCCACCTGCGAGACGAACGCCAGCGACTTCGCGTCCAGCACGTCCCCGGGCATCGGCTCCAGGTAGCGCGTCTTCCCCTGGGGCAGGCGCTGCCGCAGGAAGGCGAAGAGCTGCGTCGCGTTCGGGAAGATGTTCACCTTCTCGAAGTTGAGGTGGAACTGCGCCGGGTCCAGGAAGGCCGCGGGCCCGGCCGCCGCGATGTACGCCCGCGGATGAAGCACCTCGAGCGTGCGCGCCACCGCCTCGAACTTGCTCTCCCGCTTCTTCAGCGCGATGGCCGCGTACGTCTCCGTCGGGTACTCGTAGCAGGTGGGGTGCCAGATGGCCCCGGAGAACTGCGCGGAGAACACGTCGATGGGCCCCTCCTCCGCGGCGATGCGCCCCATCCGGTCATGGAGCTTGCAGTCGTTGAGGTTGAGGAAGCACTGCCCATCACCACGCACCATCACCGCGGAGTCGCGGTTGGTCCCCTGCTCCGACACGAACAGCTTCACGTAGCCGCCCTTGATGGGGACCTCGTGGCCGTCCTCGCAAGCGATGACCCGCTTGCAGCCATACCTGGTGAACACGTCCTGCAGCTCGGAGCGGTGGAAGCGCGGCACCAGCACCGTGAAGTCCCGCTGCCGGAGGGTGGCCAGGAACTCCGGGTCGAAGTGGTCCTTGTGTTCGTGGCTGACGTAGAGGAAGCGCTCCTTGCCGGGCGTCTCCAGCTTCTCCCGCACGAGCGGCGCCAGGTGGTGGTTGCATGGCAGCTGCATCCACGCCGAGTCGAATGCCCCGCGGGACGACAGCCACGGGTCCATGACGACAATGGCCCCCGCCGTCTCCACGATGAACCCGGCGTGGCCCAGGAAAGTAATGTGCATGGGAAGTCTTCCTCTCTGACAGCCAGTGGGCCGGCCTGAACGCCGAGCCCCGACGACACAGGGCTGCCGGCGGCTGGCTGGCGCGTCGGCGCCCGCAAGGTGGGGAGGCCGAAGCCACACGCGCCACCCGCCCGGGAGGTGGACCTTCCCGTCCATGGACGCACGAAGGGCGCGGAGGACCTCGTCGGGTCCCCCACGCCCTCGTGGGACTGCGGACTTGCGCTCAGGCGCGCCCCCGGTGAGCAGGCGCGCCAGGCGTCAGCGGCTCACTGCTCCGGCGCGATTTCGCGCACGGACAGCCACTTGAAGTCCACGTCGTCGGTGCTGTCCCAACGGAACGTGGCGATGGGGCCGCCCCACGTGAGGGGAACCGCGCCATCCGCGCCGCCACAGTGCTCGGCGTCACCGCCCCAGTCACCGGCGTCCACGAAGTCGTAGATCTTCTCCCAGGAGACCTTGTCCGCGTTCTCGTTGAGGTACATCTCCAGGTGCACGGCCTCCTTGCCGTTCACCTGCGTGTTCCGCATCACCGTCTTGAAGCCCACCCAGCGGCCCGTGAGCGGCTCCGTCACCTGCTCGTAAGGCGCCTGCTCGTAGGAGACGTGCCACGCCTCCTTCTGGAAGCGGGCCCGGCCATCGAAGTGCAGCGCGCCCTTGTAGCTGCTGCCCTCGCAGCCCTCGTGGTCGTCGTTGTGCTTCCCGCCACGCGCATACATGTCGAAGTTGTCGGACTCATCGGACGCGGAGTTGAGCTTCACGAAGCCCGTCATCTCGATGTTCTTCCAGTCATTCGGCGACTGCATGTAGCCACGGCTGACGAGCACGTCGCGGTCATACGTGGCGATCTCACTCGGCTTGTAGCCGGTGGACGTGAAGACGTTCATGCGCACCTTGTCGCTCTTGAGATTCCAGGAGCCGTCCGAGTTGCGCGTGAGGTCGTCCTGCGGATCAAAGCGGCTGTCGGACATCGCGTCGTCGGCCAGGAACCACTGCTCTCCACCGGAGACGGACGGGTGGATCATCGTCACGCCGAACTTGTCCGCGCCCGACTCGCCAGGCTGCTCGGGCTCACCAGGCTGCTCGGACTCGTCGTCAGGCGGCAAGGTGGTCACCGGCTCATCCGGCGACGTGTCAGAATCCCCAGGCGCCGGGGTGCCGGGGGTCTGCTGTCCAGGAGGCTGCTCGGACGGAGAGGGAGCAGGCACCTGCGGAGACTGACCAGGGGTCTCGGTCTGCCCTGGCGTGTTCGAATCCTCGTTGCCAGCTTCATTCCCGCAGCCCGTGATGGCGGCCAGAGCGAAGAGCGCACCACACGTCGAGGACAGAAAACGATTCCGAGTCAAAATAGCGTCCTTACTGCTTGAGGCATGAGGGTGACGAGCCCCCAGGCGCCTATCGCCTGGAGTGCGCTCGACGCGTCCTTCCGTCGGGAGGAGTAGCTGCCCTCAGGGACGGTGACGCCTGGCTGGTCTCATAGCCCCGTGTTTGATTTTTCCAACCGGGACGGTTCCAAACCCATCGTCGTCAAAACCACTTCCCAAACATTCGGGATGTTTTTGGCTGCTCGTATGCCTCCTGTCCCACGGAGAGAGCACTGCCGCAGTTTGCCCGGGTTCTTCGGTTTTCCAGATGGATTACGGCTGGAATTCCTATTTGTGGAAGGCTCGGATGACTCTTATCTGACGCCACCATATGGATACCTTCCCAAGCGTCGGCAGTCCGGGCCTGTGGGCCGGCTTTGTCGCCTTCGTCATCGCGATGCTGGCGCTCGATCTGGGCGTCTTCCACCGCAAAGCCCACGTGGTGAAGTTCAAGGAGGCCCTGGGCTGGAGCGCGGTGTGGGTCAGCCTGGCGCTCGTCTTCGGCGCGGGGGTCTGGTGGAAGTTCGGGCCCGAGCCCGGCCTCCAGTTCATCACCGGCTACCTCATCGAGAAGTCGCTCTCGGTCGACAACATCTTCGTCTTCGTCGTCATCTTCTCGGCGCTGCGAATCCCTTCGCTGTACCAGCACCGGGTCCTCTTCTGGGGCATCCTCAGCGCGCTGGTGCTGCGAGCCATCATGATCTTCGCGGGCGTGGCGATGCTGGCCCGCTTCCACTGGCTCATCTACGTCTTCGGCGGCTTCCTCATCCTCACGGGCGTGAAGCTCTTCCTCCAGCGCAACAAGGAGGACAACCCGGAGGAGGGCGCGCTGATGCGGCTGGCCCGGCGGACCATCCCCTCCACCCCCAACTTCGACGGGCACCACTTCTTCACCGTGGAGAACGGCCGCAAGCTGGCCACGCCGCTGCTGATGGCGCTGCTGCTGGTGGAGGCGTCGGACATCCTCTTCGCGCTCGACTCCATCCCCGCAATCTTCGCCGTGACGACGGACCCCTTCATCGTCTTCACATCCAACATCTTCGCCATCCTGGGCCTGCGCTCCATGTTCTTCATGCTGGCCGGCGCGGTGGAGAAGTTCAGCTACCTGAAGGTGGGCCTCTCCGCGGTGCTCGTCTTCGTGGGCACGAAGATGGCCATCATCGACTTCGTGAAGGTGCCGCCCGCGGTGTCCCTGGTAATCATCGCCGGCCTGCTGGGCGCGAGCATCGCCGCGTCGCTCATCAAGGCCCGGCACACGCCCGCCGTCGACGTGCCTGACGTGCCCAAGCTCTGAGCCGCGCCGCGGCCTCACGCCGCAATCTCACGAAGCCCACTCCGCGCAGCATGCGGGGTGGGCTTTCTTGCGTCTGGCGCAGCGGCGGAGACGGAGCCCGCAAAGCGGAAAGGCCGTGAGTCCCGATTCGGACTCACGGCCTTTCTTGAGTGGGCGCAGCAGGGTTTGAACCTGCGACCCCTGCCGTGTGAAGGCAGTGCTCTACCGCTGAGCTATACGCCCTTCTGCTGCCCGCCGCCGGTGTTGCCAGCCGCGAACGCGGGTGTAGATGCCATCCGCCCGCTCAGGTGTCAACGCATTTTCGACTACAGCGCGTCGAGCTTCTCATCGAGTTCGCGCAGCCGGCGCTTGAGGCCGGAGAGCTGCTTGCCCAGGCTCTTGAACTCGCTGCGAGGCGCGAAGTTCAGCGCCTTCATCAGCTCCTCCTGCCCCCGGTCGAGCGCCTGCTTGCCGCGCTGGGCTTTCCCAATGGCGTTGGCAATGGCCATGGCGCGGCGGTCGTCGGCCATGAGCTTCTCCATGGCCTTGCCCGACACGTTGAGGGCCTGCTTCTTCAGGTCGTCCTTGATTCCCATGAGGTGTCTCCCGCTCAGGGCTCGTCGATGAACTGCGTCTGCAGCTGCGCGAAGACGCGATCAGCGATGCCCTTGTACTTCATGCGCTCAATCAGCGGCTGCAGGTCGCCCTTCATGGAGATGCGGCGCTTGAGCACCGCCTCCACCGGGTCCAGCGTCCCCTTGAGGAGCTGCTTCCAGACGCTGTAGGGCGCGCGCGCCAGGTACACCGGCTCCAGCTCCTCCAGGTCATCCGGATCCGCGAGGACGCGCGCCCTTTCGATGCGGCAGTCACCGGGGACGACGTGCACCACGAAAGCCTTCGCCAGCGTGCCGGGCTCGGCCTCCACCACCGCCCCGAAGTCGCCCTTCCAGCCTCTGCCGGCCATGGCGCACTCGGGATCCTCATTGGTGAGGCGGACCGCTTCGTCCACCCACTCCTTCGACGGGAACTTCGCCATCTGGACTCCTAGCCCCTCCGGAAGATGCTCTTGATACTGGAGAAGAGCCCCCGGTCGTCGCTCCCGCTGCTGCTGGAGCTGGGCACCTGCTGTGAGTGTCGCGACGCGACTTCCTGGAGCGCCCGCTTGAGCTGCTCCGGCGTGTCGCGGGTGGCGAGGTCCACCTTGCGCATGCCGCTCGCTTCCTCCACCGTCACCTGGAGCAGACACTCCTCGGTGAGGCGGAAGTCGATCTTCCGGCCAGCCGCGGCCGAGGGCACGCGCACCGTGCCCAGATATTCGTTGTCCACCAGCAGGTCGCTGTCCCCCTGGTAGATGTCCAGCTCGATGAAGGGCGAGCCCGGCTCCTTCGGAGGAGGCAGGCGGAAGCTCTTCACCATGGGGATCAGCGAGTTCTTCTCGATGATGCGCTTCACGCGCCCGTTGGGCATCGCGTAGCCAATGGGCATGGACAGCGCGTCCAGCAGCGTCACCGCGTCGATGCTGCCCAGCGAGTCGCCCAGCAGCGCCGCGCCCAGGGCCACGCACTCGTCCGGGTGGACGCCCTTGCGCGGCGCCTTGCCGAAGTGCGCTTGAATCTTCTGCTGCACCAGCGGCATGCGGCTCTGGCCGCCCACCAGGATGATTTCGTCGATCTCCGCGCGGGAGATGCCCTTCTCCTCCAGCACGCGGTCGCAGATCTCGAAGGTGCGGTCCACCAGGTCGCCGGTGAGGCTGTTGAGGAACTCGCGCGTCAGGGGGATGCGCAAATCCAGCGGCTTGCCCTTGCGCTCGTCGATGAAGGGCAGGTCGATGACGACGTTGGGGATCAGCGTGAGGTCGATCTTCGCCGCCTCCGCCGCGTTCTTGATGCGCTGGAGCGCGATGGGGTTCTCCGTGCCGAGGTCGAACTTGGTCTCCTCCCGGAAGCGCTCCAGCACGTACTCCATGATGCGGTTGTCGAAGTCCGCGCCACCCAGGAAGGTGTCGCCGCCCGTGGCCAGGACCTCGAAGACGTTGCCGGCCAGGTGCAGCACGGACACGTCGAAGGTGCCGCCGCCCAGGTCATAGACGAGGACCTTCTGATCCAGCCCCCGGTTGAAGCCGTAGGCCAGCGCCGCGGCGGTGGGCTCGTTGACGATGCGCTTCACGTCGAAGCCCGCCAGCCGGCCGGCCTCCTTCACCGCGTTGCGCTGGTTGTCGTTGTAGTAGGCCGGGACGGAGATGACCGCCCCTTCGATGGGGCCGCCCAGGAACTGCTCCGCGATGGTCTTCACCTGGCCCAGCACGAAGCTGGACACCTGGGGCAGCGAGTACAGCTTGCCGCCCATCATCACCGCGGCGTCCCCGTTGGGGCCTTCGACGATGTCGTAGGGGAAGTACCCCTTGAGGTCGTCCACCGCCTTGGAGTTGTACTTCCGCCCGATGAGCCGCTTGGTCCCCCAGAGCGTGTTCTTGGGGTTGGTGACCATCTGATCCTTGGCCACCCCGCCCACCAACAGGTCGCCGCGCGCCGACAGCGCCACGACGGAGGGCAGCGTGAGGTTGCCGCGATCGGTGGGGACGATCTTCGGGATGCGGTTGCGGACGGACGCCACCAGCGTGTTGGTGGTGCCGAGGTCAATCCCGATGATGCGAGGTCTGTCCGCCATGAAGTGAGGGGGCTCGTGCCGGAAGACGCCGCCCCTGATTCCACTGTCTATCACGTCGCGCACGGGAGTGCGCGTTTCTGGGCGACGGTGTCAGTCCGCCGGGTCCGATCCACCCGGAGGGGGACCCTGCTGCCCCATGGCTCCCTCGGGCTCCGCCTCCAGGGTGGACAGGGTGCACCGGTCGAACGGAGCGTCCTCCCCGCCGGGCAGCTCCTGGAGGAACCGGGACGGCCGCAGGAGGATGCGCTCCCCGTCCCGGGGCAGCACGGACTGGGGGTACACCAGCGCCAGGGTGTCCCGCGCCCGGGTCAGGGCCACGTAGAACAGCCGCCGCTCCTCTTCCTCCTCCTCAGGCAGGCGCGTGGCCAGGGACAGCGGAAACCGTCCGTCCGCCAGCCAGAGGACGAAGACGGCCCGCCACTCCAGCCCCTTGGCCTGGTGGACGGTGGACAGCGTCAGGCACGCCTCAGGCGCCCCCTCCCTCAAGGCCTCCCCCGCCGCGAACTCCGACACCAGGGCGATCTCCGACAGGAAGCGCGCCACGTCCTCGAAGCGGCCGGCGAACTCCGCCAGCTGGCGGACGTCGTCCTCCCGGTGCTCCTCCTCGGAGAACTCCGCCCGGAGGAAGTCCGCGTAGCCCCCGGCGAGGACGTCCTCGATGAGCCGCCCCGGTGAGGGGGGCGCCTCCGGGCGGGTCAGCCGCCCCATCAGGTCACCGAAGGCCTGGAAGCCCTGCCGCGCCTTGCGTGGCAGGTGCGCGCGGACGTCCGCATGGGCCAGCCCCTCCGCCAGGGGTGTCCCTTCCGGCAAGGCGCGCAGGGCGGTCCAGAGGTGCTCGGCCGTCGCCGGTCCCACGCCTGGGACGCGCCGGATGACGCGCTTGAAGGCCAGCTCATCCCCCCGGTTGTTCACCAGCCGGAGGTGGGCCAGCACGTCCTTGATGTGGGACTGCTCGAAGAAGCGGACGCCGGAGCGCACCCGGAAGGGGATGCCGCGCCGGGTCAACTCCAGCTGGAGCTCCAGCGAGTGATTGTGGGCCCGGTACAGCACGGCCATGGCCTCCAGGGACAGGCCCTGCTCCCGGAGCTCACCGATGCGCTGGGCCACGTAGGCGGCCTGCGCCCCGGCATCCCGGGCGGGGACGATGAGCGGCTTGACGCCCGGAGACCGGGCCGCCGTCAGCACCTTGGGGAACTGGTTCGTGTTGAGGGCGATGGAGGTGTTGGCCAGCCGCAGGATCTCCGGCGTGGAGCGGTAGTTGCGCGTCAGCGCGTGGACGGAGCAGCCCGGGTAGCGTTCGGGGAAGCCGATGATGTTGGTGAAGTCCGCGCCCCGGAAGCTGTAGATGGACTGGCAGTCGTCCCCCACCACCGTGAGGTCCTTGCGCTCCCCGGCGAGCAGATCCACCAGGTCGCCCTGGAGCCGGTTGGTGTCCTGATACTCGTCCACGAGCACGCAGCGGAAGCGCTCGGTGAGCTGCGCCTTCACGTCCGGGTGGTGCGTCAGCAGGCGCTTGAGGTGTACCAGCAGGTCATCGAAGTCCATCAGGTGCATCTGCGCCTTGCGCTGCTGGAAGCGCGCGGCGGCGGCGAGCACCTCGGGCGCCAGCGGCAACATCTGCGGCCGGCGGTCCATCAGCACATGTGACACGGGCTGCTGGAGGTTGGCCGCCAGGGACACCAGGTCCAGCACCAGGTCTGGCCGGGGAAAGCGCTTGTCGCTCTTGAGGCGGCGCTCGGCGATGCACGTCACCATCAAGTCCCGCGCGTCCTCGCGGTCCAGCACGGTGAAGTTCCTGGAGAAGCCCAGCACGCCCGCGTACTCGCGCAGCAGCACGTGCGCGGCATGGTGGAAGGTGCCACCGAGGATGCGCCGCACGTCCACGAAGGCGCCGGCCAGCGCCTCCACCCGGCGCGTCATCTCCCGCGCCGCCTTGTTGGTGAAGGTGAGCAGGAGGATGCCTTCGGGGGGGACGCCCCGCTCCAGCATGCGCGCCACCCGGAAGGTCAGCGTTCGCGTCTTGCCGGAGCCCGCGCCGGCAATCACCAGCACCGGCCCCTCCCCCGCCTCCACCGCCCGCAGCTGCTCCTCGTTGAGGAGGGCGGCATAGTCGATCCGCGGAGAGGGCGTCGCGGCCGGAGCCTGGAGCGTATCGGTGCGGGAGGCCATGGGGGCGCAGACTCTAACCGCCCCGGCGCCCCGGGACACCCGGATCAGGGGACGGGCTTGAGCGCGGTCAGTCGGGCGGACGCGGCCGCGCGGACCTGGGGCGACGGGTCCCGCGCCCGCGCCACCTCCAGGAGCAGCCGCCCCACCTCCGGCAGCTTCGTCGCCACCGAGTCCAGCGCGGCGGTGCGCTCCTTCACGCCGTTCTCCAGGCGGTCCCGCACCCCGCGGTCCGCGCACGTCTTCACGCCGGGCGTCTGCTCACGCAGCAGCAGCTCCGCGTCGGCCAGCCGCGCGTCCGCCAGGCGCTTGGCGTCCATCGCCTTGCGCTCGAACTCCGCCAGGTCCTCGGGGAACTCGGTGCTCGCGCCCCGGGCGCGGGCAATGGCCGCCACGGCGAAGTTCGCGTTGACGGCCGCCGCGCACAGCTGCCGCGCCGACGCCAGGGGAACACGGCCCTCGGGCGTCACCGGCTCCTCCTGCGCCACCTCCAGCGACCACAGCGCCAGCTGCCGCGCCGCCACCGCCGCGGAGAAGTGCTGACGCCGCTCCTCCCGAATCTGCACCCAGCGCCGGAGGATGACCGGATCCGGCACGCCCGACTCGGCGGCGCGCTGGTACTCCGTGGACGCCTGGGCCAGCTGCCCCGACAGGTCCAGCAGCACCGCCACCGTGAGGTACATCTCCGCGCTGTTGGCGCGCTCTCGCAGGGAGTCCAGACGCGAGGACACCTCGTACTCCGCCACCGGCTTGGGCAGCGCCGCCAGCACCGTGCGCAGGGACTCCAGGGCGTGCTGCCGGATCAGCGGGTTGCGCGCCGCGCGCAGGCTCTCCAGCAGCGGATCCAACACGCGCACCGACACGTGCTGGCCCAGCTCCTCCGCCGCCTGCCAACGGTCCAGCGCATCGGGCGCGACCAGCGCGCGGTTCAGGTCCTCCACCCCGCGCAGGTAGTGCCCCACGTGGGCCGCCTGGGCCGCGGGCTCCGGCCGGGCCAGGGCGGCGCGCTCGGCGCGGGCGCGGGCGAGCCGCTCCGGGAAGGCCGTGAGCTTCGGGCCCAGGGGATGGGCCTTCGCCCGGGCCTCGGCCTCGTCCACCAGGCCGGAGACGAGCAGGCCTTCCACCTCCAGTTGCAGCAACAGGACGCGCGCCTCCTCGCGGTGCGCGCCGGCCGGGTGCTCCTTGAGGTACGCGAAGAGCTTCGTCGCGCCGGAGGCCTTGGCCTGAGCGAACGACTGGTCATCCAGGCGCGCCTCCACGTCCTGGCGGCGGGGATCATCCGGCGACGCGCGCAGGTACTCCGCCAGCTTGCGCGGATCCTCCGTGGTGGCCAGCTCGCGCGCCTCCGCCTCCGCCAGCAGGCGCTTCGCCTCCTCCCGCTGGACGCCCTCCGGGTGCTCCTGGAGGAACTGACGCCAGCCGGCGACGGAGTCCGTCTCCTTCGCCCCGTTGAAGCGCAGGCCCTCCAGCAGCGTCTTCGCCGTGCGCGCCTGGGACGCGTCGGGGTACGCCTCCAGGAAGCGCTTGTAGGCAATCACCGTGTGCAGGCGTTTGGCCTCCTCGAACTCCAGCTCCTCCAGCCGCGCCTCGGCCGCGTCGGTGTCCGCGTGCGTGGGATACTCGCGAAGGAAGGCGCGATAGCCGTCGATGGTGTCCTTCTTCGCCGCGCGGTCATACGGCGAGGGGAGGCAGCCAGTGGCCAGTAACAGGACGGCGAGGGCTCGGCGAAAGGAGGCCATGTCCCTGGAGCAATACCGCACCCGCGCCCACCCGGAAACCCGAGCCTGGACGGACGGTTGCCTGGGTAGGTTTTTTGACGACACAGCGTCCCGGGCGGACCATGTGCCCCCAGGACGCTACAGGGAGGTCGCACCATGAGGACAGTCACGCTGATGGGAATCCTCGCCACGCTGGCGACCGGCTGCGCCACCACGGGCGCGCCGCTGGAGCCATGGCTGGACTCCTACAGTCTTCGCTACCGCTCCGCCTCCCCGCCCGCCTTCCCGCGTGAGGCCCTGTCCAAGCAGGTGGCCACGGCGAACCGCGAGGCGCCCGCGGCGCGTCCCGGCAAGGTGGCCGCCCGCCCGGCCAGGGCGCCGGGTGGAAAGTCCCGCGCGACGCCGGCCCGGGCCGCGCGCCCCACCCCCGTGGCCGGTGACGCCCGCGCCAAGGTGGTGACGACGGCGCGCTCGCTGGTGGGCAAGACGCAGGTCTCGCTCAACGGCCGGAAGTACCCGTCCGACTGCACGGGCCTCATCGAAGGCGTCTACGCCCAGGCCGGCGTCACCTTCCGGGGGACGGTGCGGCCCGGCGACAACGGCGTCACCGCCATGTACCGCTTCGCCCGCTCGCGAGGCCGCGTGTATTCGGAAGAGCGGCCGACCCCGGGCGACCTCGTCTTCTTCAACGAGACGTATGACCAGAACCGCGACGGGCGCCGCAACGACGGCCTCACCCACGTGGGCATCGTGGAGAACGTGAGCGCCAGCGGGACAGTCACCGTCATCCACCGCGTGCGCCGCGGCGTCGTGCGCTACCGCATGAACCTGGAGCGCCCGCACCTGCGGAGGGACCCGAAGACGGGCGAGGTGCTCAATGACATGCTCCGGCACCCGGGCCCCAACCGCGCGCCCGTCCTCACCGGGCAGCTCTTCGGAGGCTACGGCAGCGTGCTGCCCAAGCACCCCAAGGCCCAGAAGCCCGTCCCTGTGGCACTGCGGTAACGGGCTCCTGGACTCCGACTACGCGCGCGCCGTCCGGTCCCACGCGGCGCGCTGCGAGTTGCGCAGGAAGCGCCAGAACCCCACGACGATGGCCAGGTTCATGGTCACGAAGTAGTACGCCACCGACGCGGCCTTCTTCGCCGTGCCCCGCTTCAGCACCCCCGTCTTCCCCAGGTACGCGAGCGCGTAGAACAGCGCCTGGCTGAACAGGGTGAACTGGTAGAAGTGCCGGTCCAGCAGGAACAGGTTCGCCACCAGCGCCAGCACCATCAACGCGGGGGCGCACCAGCGCAGCAGCTTGTGCGACCAGAAGGCGAAGGCCGGGAAGCCCGCGGTCGGCAGCAGCAGCCCGGGCACCATGCGGATGCTCTGGAAGTTGCCCGCGGCGATGCGCGCCCGGCGGCCGAACTCCTTGCCGTAATCCTCCGTGGTCTCCTCGTGCGCCACGGCGTGCTCTTCGTAGACGACCTTGTAGCCCTGCTCCAGGATGCGCAGCGGAATCACGAAGTCGTCCACGATGGTGGACGGCGGCAGTTGGGTGAACAGCGAGCGCCGGATGGCATAGAGGCCACCGTTCGCCCCCACCACCGCGCCGCGCCGCCCCTCGTACATCTTGATGAGCGACTCGTAGCTCCAGTACGCGCTCTCCTCGTAGTCCTGCTTCGTGGGGTTGTAGAGCCGCAGCTTGCCGCAGACAGCCCCCACCTCCGGGTCCTCGAAGTGGCGCACCAGCCGCTCGATGGCCTCGGGTTCAATCATCGTGTTGGCGTCGGAGAGGACGACGATGTCCCCCCGCGCCACGGGGATGCAGCGGTTGAGCACCGTCGTCTTGCCCGCCCGAGGCGCCGGCGACAGCCGCACCCGCGCGTCGGAGCAGCCGCGGACGAGCTCATCCGTCCCGTCCGACGAACCATCCGAACCGATGAGCACCTCGAACCGCTCCGCCGGGTACGCCAGCGCGAGGCTGTTCTCCAGCTTCTGCTGGATGCACGAGGCCTCGTTGTAGGCCGCCACCACCAGGCTCACCGAGGGCAACGCCCGCTGCCCGCCGGAGCCCTGCTTGACTGTTTCCGCGCGCCGTACCTCGCGGGCGTTCTTGAGCACCTGCGCGGCCCCCTCGAGCAAAAAAAGGCTCAAGGGGTAGAGAAAGTAAGTGTGCGCGAGCAGCAGCACCGCACTCCAGAAGAAGACCTCCGCCATCAACCCTGCCTCCCAAGCACCCAGTCCTCGAAACGGGTCCGGGTTCAGCAAGAGGCGTGCCTCCTCCACGCACTTGAAATCACACGCAGTGGCGCCACGGAGGGCTCGGCGCTGGGTGCGGGACTGGACTTTCTCCAGCCCTCGCGCTTGAGGACGCGGTCGTCGTTTCAGGGCGAGGCGGCGTCCGCGTCAATCTGCGCGATCAGCCGAGCCGCCGCCTGGTGGTTCGGGTTCAGCGCCACGGCGTCGTCCAGGAGTGAACGGGCGGTGGCCGTGTCCTTCAGCTTCAGCGCCACGCGCGCGCCGAGCAGGTAGGCGCGCAGCAGCGTGCTGTCAGCCTGGCGCAGCGCATCCAGCGCCTTGGCCACCGCCTCGAGCGACTCCGGCGGCGACCCGGCGCTCAGCGCGTACTCGGCCCGAACCAGCGTGCTCCACGGATGCGGTGCGCGCTCCACGTTGCGCAGACGCTCTGCCAGGGCCAGGGAGTCCGGCGCCGCCAGGACAGCGGCATGGAGGGCGCGAGCCTTGAGCCGTGCCGCCGCGGCGCTGGGCGGCTCGGACTCCGGCGCCTTGCTCAACTGGGACAACTGCACGTCCAGTTCCTTGCGCAGCGTATCGGTGGTGACACGCAGGGACGCCATGTCGCGCGCGTTGGCCTCCTGCTCCTGCTGGAGCGAGGTGCGGCGAGCCACCTGTTCGGCCAGGACGCGCATCTTCGCCGCGGCCTCCAGCCCCCGGGCAATGGCATCGCCCCGGAGCCGCAGCCATTCGGAATCGGCCTGGACGTCGGACAGCTTCAGGGTGAGCGCCACCGCCAGCTCGGCCTGGACGTCGACGTAGCCGGGATTCGCGATGGCGATGACTCGCAGCCGCTCGATGGCCTGCTCGCGAGAGGCTGCGTCATCCCGACGGAGCAGCACCGATGCTCGGTCCGTCGCCTCCACCACGGTGGCGGGAATCTCCACCCCGCGATTCTTCAGCGCGACGTAGCCCAGCGAGGCCACCACGAGGAGCCCGAACAGGCTGGCCAACACGACTCGGGGACGGATTCGTTGAGCGCCGCCGTTCTCGAACGCTCGCGCGCCGTCCATCGACAGGCGGGTCGACGCAATCAGGTCCGGAGGGAGCTCCAGCGGGGCCCGGCGCGACGCGGCTCCCGCCAGAGGGCCCAGGTCCGAGCCTCTGGAGTCGTCGAGGGAGCTCGGCCCCCCTGTCCCGGTGCCCGGCGTGGCGGCGGGCTCCGCTTCAGGAGGGAGCTGGATGCCACCATCAGCGCCGGACAGCGGTGACAGACCGAAGGGGCTCGTCGACCGGACGCCCGCGAAGGGTTCGGCGGCATCGAGTGCGGGCATGGGAACGGGCGGCACGGAGCCGAAGACCCGCTTCGACCCCACAGGCGCCTCGGAGGCAGGCGGCTGAACGGCGCTGAACGTCTGACTGCGCCCCAGCGGCGCCACGGAATCACTCGCGGGAGGCGCGGCGAATCCAACAGGGACGCCGTCCGGCGAGGCGGCGCCCTGGGATGCAACCTGCGCCCCGGCGGCGTGAACCGGGCTCACGGGAGGAGGCGTGGGCACAGAGCCCGGGTCTGGCGTCATGGAGGCGCCAGCCCGCGCGGGAGCGTACGCACCAAAGGTCTGGGTCGCGTGACCTGGTGCCACGGAGCCATGTCCGGCACTCCCTGGCGACCCAGGTTGTTGTCTGGGAACCGCGCCGTAGGCCTGCGTCCTTCCCACAATGGGAATCGCAGGTGCCACCGGAGGCACCACGCCGAACGCCTGTGTCCCGGCTCCGGGAGCCCCGCCCTGCGGCGAGGCGCCGGCATCGGCCGCCGGTCCCCTGAAGGGGATTGTCCCGAACGCCTGCGTCCGCGGCTCGGAGGCGACCGGAGGCACCGCGCCGAATGCCTGCGTCGCGTTGCTTGCATGCCGCGGGCCCGGCACCTCGGCGAAGGCCTGCGTCCTGCCCACTGGGGACGCCGCCCCGAACGCTTGCGTCGCGTTGCTCGCTGCCGGAGCGGCCCCGACGGTCCGCGGGGTTCCAACGGGAGGCACCGCTCCAAACGCTTGCGTCGCGTTGTCGGCGCCCTGCCCCTTCGAGGTCACCGCACCGTACGACTGCGTCGTACCCGCTGGCGCCCCCGGCAAAGGTGTTTGCGCCGGACGCTCCGCGGCCCCCGCGCCGAACACCTGCGTCGTCGTCGTGACGGACGCACCCGCCGTGGCGCCAGGGGGCGTCCCCCCGAAGAGCTGCGTGGACTTCATGCTCGAGCGCGCGGGCGCCGCCCCGCCCGTCACCGCCGGCGTTGAAAGCGAGGGCGGCGGCGCGCCGTGTGGCGCGGCCTTGAACACGTGACCACAGCGCGTGCACTGAACGGAGGCGCCGCCCGGTGGCAGCAGGCGGGAGTCGAGGACGTACTGCATCGAGCACTGAGGGCACGAGATCTGCACCCGACGTGCTTACCACACGGGCCCGGCGTCCGGAGGCGCTCCAAGCGCCGCGGCCGCCCGGAGGGTCTGCAACTTGGCAGCACCCACGCCACGGACGGCATCCACGTCATCCCAGCTCTTGAACCCGCCCTGCGCCTCGCGAGCCTCCACGAGGCTCCGCGCCAGGGAACGCCCGACGCCTGGGAGCAGGGCGAGCTCCTCTTCGGTCGCCGAGTTCAAGTCCAACGGACGCCCCAGGGCCAGCGCCTGCGCCCCGGTCGGCACCGCGCCGTCACCGCAGACGGCCACACCATCCGGACGGATCCGCACTGACGCAGCGGCGCAGTCCAACGCGGGCGCCGCATCCGGCCAGCGCAGGCGTGCGATCACGCCCACGCCCAACACCCCCAGCGCCACGGCGGCGAGCGCGGCGGTGCGGCTCGCCACGCCCTCAGACCTTCTCGCCCATCAGGGCCGCCGTCTCGGAGACGGCGGAGACGCCCTCCGGCGGCATCGGCTGATCCAACCCGAAGGCGGTGTGCAGCGCGCGCACGGCCAGCTCCGTGTACTTGGCGTGGACCACGCACGACACCTTGATCTCCGACGTGGAGATCATCTGGATGTTGATGCCCTCGGCGGACAGCGCCTGGAACATCCGCGCCGCCACGCCCGAGTGATTGCGCATACCGACGCCCACGATGGACACCTTGGCGATGTCCCCGTCCGTCTCGATGCCGGACGCGCCAATCTCCTCGGCGACCTTCCGCACCACTTCCTGCGCGGTGACGAAGTCCGTCTTGCCCACGGTGAAGGTCACGTCCGTGCGGCCATCCTTGGACGGGTTCTGAACGATGAGGTCCACCACGATGTGCTTCTCATTGAGCGGACCGAAGATCTTCGCCGCGGCGCCCGCGACGTCCGGCACACCGCACACCATGATCTTCGCCTCGTTGCGGTCATACGCGACGCCGCGGACCAGCACATCCTCCATGGAACTGTCCTCCTCACACACGAGGGTGCCGGGGTCGTCGGTGAAGGACGACTTCACCCACAGCGGCACCTTGTACTTCATGGCGAACTCGACCGAGCGGATCTGCAACACCTTGGCGCCCACGCTGGCCAGCTCCAGCATCTCCTCGTAGGTGATGCGGTCCAGCTTGCGCGCGGACGGAACCATGTTGGGGTCGATCGTGTAGACGCCGTCCACGTCCGTGTAGATTTCACAGGCGTCCGCGTTCAGCGCGGCGGCCACCGCCACGGCGGTGGTGTCGGAGCCGCCACGGCCCAGCGTGGTGACGCTGCCGGACTCGTCCACGCCCTGGAAGCCCGCCACCACGACGATGTGCCCCCGGGCCAGCGCGGCGCGGATGGGCTGCGCGTCGATGCTCTTGATGCGCGCCTTGGAGAAGGTGCTGTCGGTGACGATGCGCACCTGGTGCCCGAGGAAGCTGGTCGCCTTCCCCTGCTGGGCGTGGATGGCCATGGCCAGCAGGCCGATGGTGACCTGCTCACCGGTGGCCACGACGACGTCCTGCTCGCGCTCGTCCGGCCGGTCGGTGATCTGCGTCACCAGCTTCAGCAGCCGGTTCGTCTCGCCGGACATGGCGGACACGACGACGACCACGTCATGCCCGGCCTCCTGGGCGGCCAGACAGCGAAGGGCCACGTTCTTGATGCGGGCCACGTCACCTACGGAGGTACCGCCATACTTCTGGACGATGAGTGCCACGGCGCCTGCAACCTCCCTCTTCAGACGGGCGGGAGCTATACGAGCCCGGCCGCTGGGTGTAAAGCGCCGGCCAGCACCCCCGCACCCGTTTACGCTAGGGTGCCCGCCCTTTCGCCGCACCCCTTGGAGCCCCGAATGTCGCGCCCCCGTATCCTCATCGACGGTGACACCCTGAAGCTCGAGGAAATCCTCCAGGTGGCTCGCAACGAGGCCACCGTGGAGCTGTCGCCCGACGCCGCCACCCGCGTGCGGGCCTCGCGTGCCCTGGTGGACCGCGTCGCCGCCGGAGACACGCCCGCCTACGGCATCAACACCGGCTTTGGCACGCTGGCCGAGGTCCGCATCGACAAGAAGGACCTGCGCGACCTCCAGCGCAACCTCATCCTGTCCCACGCCTGTGGCGTCGGCACGCCCCTCCCCCTGCCGGAAGCCCGAGCGCTGCTGCTGCTGCGTTGTAATGTGCTCGCCAAGGGCTACTCCGGCATCCGCATGGAGACGCTGGCCCTGGCGCTGGACATGCTGAACCGGGAGGTCGTGCCCGTGGTCCCCGAGCGGGGCAGCGTGGGCGCCTCCGGAGACCTGGCCCCGCTGGCGCACCTGGCGCTCGTCCTCATCGGCGAAGGCGAGGCCTTCTACCAGGGCCAGCGGATGCCCGCGAAGCAGGCGCTGGAGCGCGCGGGCCTGCAGCCGGTGGTGCTGGAGGCCAAGGAGGGCCTCGCCCTGGTGAACGGCACCCAGGCCATGTGCGCCGTGGGCACCCTGCTCCAGCTCCGCGCGGAGTCCCTGGCGGACCTCGCCGACGTCGCGGGCGCCATGACGCTGGAGGGCCTGCTGGGAAGCCACAAGCCCTTCATCCCCGAGATTCACGACGTGCGCGCGCACCCGGGCCAGAAGGACGTGGCAGCGCACCTGCGGCGCATCCTGGTGGGCAGCGAGCTGGTGGAGTCACACATCCACTGCAGCAAGGTGCAGGACCCCTACTCCCTGCGCTGCATGCCGCAGGTGCACGGCGCGGCGCGTGAGGGCATCGCGTTCTCCCGACGCATCCTGGAGGTGGAGGTCAACAGCGCCACGGACAACCCGCTCGTGTTCGCGGACACGGAGCGCATCGTGTCGGGCGGCAACTTCCACGGCCAGCCCATCTCCCTGGCCATGGACGTGGTGGCCATGGCGCTGACGCAGCTGTCGTCCATCAGCGAGCGGCGCGTGGAGCAGCTCGTGAACCCGGCGCTGTCCAACCTGCCCGCGTTCCTGGCGAAGAACTCCGGGCTGAACTCCGGCTTCATGATCGCGCAGGTGACCAGCGCGGCGCTGGTGGCCGAGTCCCGCGTGCTGAGCCACCCCGCGTCCGTGGACTCGATTCCGTCGTCCGCGGGCCGCGAGGACCACGTGTCCATGGGCATGACGGCGGCGCTCAAGGGCCGTCAGGTCAGCGACTTCGCCCGCTCGTGCCTCGCGATTGAAATCCTGGTGGCGGCGCAGGCCCTGGACTTCCGCCTGCCGCTGAAGCCCGGCAAGGGCGCCCTCGCGGCGTACGAGCTGGTCCGCTCGAAGGTCCCCCACATGGACAAGGACCGCGAGCTGCACCGGGACATCGAGGCGGTGACCCAGCTCGTCGACTCCGGCGAGCTGCTCGCGGCGGTGCGCTCCGCCACGGCCTGATGCCAGGACGAAAAACGTCGAGCGCCCACCGCTGGTGAAGGCCTGGATCCGAGCACCTCCGCTCGTTGCATCCAGGCCATTCACTTCACGTTCGGCGTAGCCGTCCGGTGGACGTCGTGCCGGAAGGCTTGATGACGGGCGGGGCCCGTGCGCGGCACCGCATGCGCCAACGCGGGGCCATTCGTCGCGGACGCTTTTCAATCAAGATATTTCTAAAGTATGCCTCCCTCCACGGGAGGCAGGGATGCAGCGACTTCGGGTCTTCGAATCGATCTCGGTCGATGGGTACTTCACTGACGCTCGCGGCGACATGAGCTGGGCGCACGCTGGCCGGGAGGATCCTGAGTTCGCCGACTGGGTTGGGAGTAACGCGCGCTCGCGCGGCGCGTTGCTGTTCGGCCGCAAGACGTACCAAATGATGGAGGCGTACTGGCCGACGCCGCTCGCAATGCAGCAGATGCCGGTCGTCGCCAAGGGCATGAACGCCGCGGCGAAGTTCGTCGTGTCGAGGACGATCCAGCCGACGTGGAGCAACACGCAGCTCCTGAAGGGCGATTTGATTGAGGCCGTGCGCGCCCTCAAAGCGAGCGGTGGGCCCGGCATCACCTTGCTCGGCAGCGGCAGCGTGGCCACGCAACTCGGCGAGGCAGGGCTCGTGGACGAGTACCAGTTCGTGATTGTCCCGGTCGCGCTGGGTGGCGGGCGCACGGTTTTCACGAAGCCATGCAAGCTGCGGCTCCTGGAGCAGCGCGCGTTCCGCTGTGGAAACCTGGTGCTCACCTATGGAGCAGCGTAGGGGTACACCACGAGCAGGATTAGCGGGCGCTGGCGACCTCCGGGGCCTTGAGCTGGCGGCGTAGCTCGTCCGTGGGAATCGACGGCGTCCCCTCTGACGTCATGAGCGTCTGTCCATCCTCGGAATAGAGCGCCGGGCGCCGGTACAACATCCGAAGCGCGTGCAGGTGCGGGTACACCTGCGACGCTTCGGGGTTGAGTTCGCGCAGCTGCTTACGAAGCAGCGGCGCGAACTTCGGGCTCATTGCCGGGAAGATGTGGTGCTCCTGGTGGTGGCTGAAGTTGAAGTGCAGCCAGTCCATCACCGGGTGCGTCGCCACGCTGGCCGTGTTCACGAAGGGGTTGTCGGACTCCTCGTGCGCGGCCAGCAGCCAGTGGTTGGTGGCGATGTAGATCATCAAGGTGACGTTGCCGATGAGGAGCGGGAGGATGAGCGCATAGAGCGCCCCCAGCGGACCCATCCACCAGCCCACCGCGACCCAGCCCAGCGTCACGAGCACCGTGAGGATGCGCTCCCGCGTCCGGTGCATGTGCACATGCTGGAACTGCGGCAGCCGGCTGTGGTGCCAGAGGAACGCCTGTCCCTGCGCGGTGAAGAAGAAGCTGAAGCTGACGAAGCTCAGCAACGAGCCCGAACCCGGGGACATCGCGTGGAACACCTTGGCGAACCACTGGGTCCGCCACTCACTCTGACGCGGCAGGATGTCCGGGTCGCGAACCAGGACGTTCGCCGCGCTGTGGTGTGCCTGGACGTGCCACGCCCGCCAGTTCCCAGGCGTCACCAGGAATGGGCTGAAGCCCACCCAGCCCAGGAGACTCTCGAGCGCCCTGCTGCGGAACACCGCGTGGTGCAGCGCCTCATGCGCCGCGAGCCCCACGGCCGTTACCAGTTGCCCGAGCACGAACGAGATGAGCAGGCACGCCCACCACGGCAGCCGCCCGCTTCCCGCGGCCCACATCAAGCCCCCCATCACCGGAACCAGCCCGAGCGCGATGACGCCTCGCAGGGGCTGCGGCTGGAAGGACTCCGGCGGCATCACCCGGCGCAGCTCGGACCGCAGCCGCCGGGGGTCATCGGCGGGAATGAAGCCCGCCTGCGGAATCGAAGAACTCATGCGTTCACCCGAAGGTAGGAGGTCTCAAGCCATGGGCCGCGCAAGGCCGCCCTCGAGCAACATCCGAAGCCGCCCCGCCTCGTCGAGCGCCGCGACGCTGCCGCACTCCAGCAGGTCGCCATCCACTCGCGGCGGAAGAGCCTTCAATGAGAGGCGAAGCGGCGCGCCACCCCGGACGTCCACCAGGCTCCGGTCGAACGTGGCCCGCTGGAACTGGATGGGCGCGAACACCGCGCTCGACTCCCCATCCACGTGCATCGCGCTCAGCCGCAAGGCGGCATCCAGGACGAGCGCGGGCACGGTGCTGCCCGCCTGACGCGGCTCGGTCGGCAGCCCCAGCCGCGCGAACCGGGCCGACGACTCGATGTGAATCTCCTCCAGGCAGTCGAACATCTTCCGCAGCTCGATGGGCGCTCCCGCGGCGCAGTGCGGGTCGTGGACCCGCAGTGCCTGTCCCGACGGCACCGCCGCATCCAGCTCCGGCGTACCCCGAGGCGGCTCCGCCGTCAGCGTGAACCGCGCCTCCGCATAGACGAGGTCCTTCTCCAGCACGACCCCCGAGGCATGGACGATGTCCCCCATCAGCCGGACCCGCACGCCAAGACGTCCGGGCACATCGATGAGGGGCGTGCATTCGGCGCGGAGGCGCTGGCGGCCCCCCGGCTTGACGCGGATGAAGCGCGAGAACCGGACGTCCTCGATGGTGACGGTGCGCAGCTCCGGCCGCCCGTTGCCCACCGCCGCTTGCAGCATCAGGTCCAACGCCCAGGCCCCAGGCAACGTGGGCGTGCCACGCACGAGGTGGTCCTCCAGGCACGGCACACTCGCCGCGTCCACGACCAGCTCGCGCTGCACGGGCCCAGCCGACGCGGAACGCGACTCCTCCGCGGGCAGGACCTCCAGTGCGTAGTAGGAACGCTCGCTCTCCGTGAGCTGGACGTTGATGGCCTGTCGAGGCCGCCCATCCACGAGCTGGAGGAAGAGCGCTTCGCCCTCCTCCGCTCGGATGCCACGCAGATGCCGGCTGGCCCCGAGCACGCGGTACTCCGAGCCCCGCGTCATGCCGATTCCGTCCCAGGCCAGCCAGCCCACGCTGCACCAACGGACCTCCTGGCTCGCGTCGCTGACCCAGGCGCAGAGCCGGTCCAGCGCCTCGTTCGCCGCGCCGTAGTCCGCCTGCCCGTCATTCCCGATGTAGCTGAACGCGGAGGTGAGGACGTGGAACGGCACCGGCCGCGCGAGCCGGCCCACGCAGGCCTCCCGCAGGTTCCGGAGCCCCAGCAGCTTGGTGCCCAGGTTCGTGCGCAGCTCCCCGAGCTGCCTCCGGTTCAGCTTCTTGGACGTCTGCGTGCCCGCCCCATGCACCACCAGGTCCAGCCGCCCATGCGTATCGACGATCTCCTGGACCACGCGATCCACGTCCGCCGCGCGCGTCACGTCCGCGGCCCGGTAGAGCACCTCGCCCGGGAGCCGGCTCAGGCCCTCCAGCGTGGCCTTCAGCTCGCGAGCGGCCAGGAAGCGCTCGAAGCGCTTGCGCAGCGCTGGCATGCGCACGCCCCGGTTGCTGGCCAGCTCCGAGGCGTAGAACTCCCGCTCCACCGCCGGCAGGTCTTCCTCACGGGCCTGGAGCACGCGCAAGGGTGCCTCATCCGGGTCACTCCGGCCTACGAGCACCACCTTGCATCCAAACCGCTTGAGCAGGGCCCCCGCGAGGACCGCCGTGACGCCCCGCCCTCCGCCCGTGAGCAGGACCACCGAGCGCGAATCAAGCGTCGCCACCGGGTCCGCCGTGATGTCCGTCACCCGCAGCACGCGGACGCAGCGCAGCGGACCATCAAAGCAGACCTCGATGGAGTGATTCCCGTCCACCTCCGAGCCCAGCTCAGCCTCGGCCAGCTCGAGCGCCTCCTGGACCGGCATGGCCGTGGTGGAGATGGCCCGAACCTTCCGGGCAGGCACTTCCCGCCCGATGGACTTGAGCATTCCCGCGAACAGTCCCGACATTGGATGCAGGCATCGCCGTGGACCCACCGCGCCAATGCACAGGCTCACCAGCTCCACTTCACCACGAGACAGGCGCTCATACGCGCGACGGGCGACCAGGAAGAGCAACTCCAGGGCCCCGTGCTTCATCGCGGTGTCCGCGACCACCGCGGCCTCGAGCGCCCCTGCCTCGCTGCGGCTGACCGCGAGGATGACCTCGGGCTCGAAGCCAGACGCGGCCAGTCCGGCCTCCGCTGAGGCGTCAGTCGTGAGGTCGACGTACCGGAGGCGTCCCGAATCCGAACCTGTTCCCGGGCAGAGAATCAGGTGCTCCGCTCCACAAAGGGCATCGGCCCGGGCCGCGAGCTCGCGCGCGAGTGTCACGTCCTCCGCGATGAACAGCACCCGACGACCTCTGAGATATGACGGCCGCGTCTTCCGAGCTGGCCGCTCCACCAGCACGGGCGACAGGTACTGAATGGGCGCGGCATGGTCGAAGCCTCCCGAGGCGCCGTCGACTGGTGACGACGCGGATTCAACGGGACGGGAGGCACCCAGTCTTATTCCTTCTGGTGGCCGGGATGGCAGCTCGCTTCGGCCGTCCGTCACGGCATCAGGATGCGTCCGAAGCGATATCGGCCGGAGCTGCACTTCCAGCCGGACACCCGTCGCGGCATCGGGGTGGAACCGCAGCGTGCCAGCACGGCCCTCCGCCGCCGCCTGGACGGCGCGCAGCAACGCCAGGCTCTCCGCCGCCGAGTGCGGTGGCAGGTCGACACCCGCACCCGCCCCCTTCGCGCCACGAGTCGAAAGCCGGAGGTGGCACATGGGCGTCAAGCCGAGCCTTCGGGCCTTCTCCGCCGTCGTCACGGCGAAGAGCGCCGCGCCTTCCTCGGGCGGCTGTGCCCCCCTGAGTTCACCCGGCCTGCCGATGTGCGTACTGCCCACGAGGACCAGCTCGAAGCCGCTCTCCAGCAGCCCTCGCGCAGCCTGGAGCGCCGCCGAAGACGACGCCGCCCCCGCATCCACCACGAAGTTGGGCCCCTTGACGTCGAGCGCCCCCGCGACACGGCCGGGCGTGACGTTCGGCATCATCCCCTGGAGCGTGTACGGCCCCGAGGGACGGAGGCTCCCCATCACCGCGGAGTGAAGACGCTCCGCCAGGGGCAGCACCGCGGCGGACGCTGGCTCGCGATGAGCCTTCTCCCGCAAGCGCCGTTGCAGCGTGAAGGACAGGACGCGCTGGACGGCCTCGACGCCACGGCGCGTCTTGCCTTCGAGCCCCAACACGATGGCCGTCCCCGCGCGGAGCGTGTCGAACGTCCCCAGCTTCTGGACGAGCGCACTCGCGACCACGAGCCCCAGGTGATGCGTCGCATCCATGTCCTCGGAGATGTCGGGCAGCAGGCGCACAGTGGGCGGCAGGCGCAGTGCCTGCAGGTCGAAGCGCGTGCCTGGCTCGACGGGAACACCTGCTTCGGGTCGCCCGCGTCCATCCGGGAACAATCCCTCCGCGGCCACGACCACGAGTTCGGCGTCCGACGGGATGCCCTCGCGCGACCTCGGCGCTGACGAAGGCCCCCCGGTACTCCTCCAGCACCAGGTGGGCATTGGTTCCGCCGAAGCCAAAACCGTTGGTGGCGGCACGACGAGGCAATTCGCCGTTCTCCGGCCAGGGCTGCTCGCGCGTGTTCACCTCGAAGCCCGGCCCCATGGCTCGCAGCGCGGCACCGGGCGCATCGAAGTTGGACTGCACCGGGAAGGTCCGATGCTCCATCGCCTTGCACAGCTTGATGACCGAAGCGGCACCCGCGGCCCAGCCCACGTGGCCAATCAACGCCTTGACGCTGGCGAGCTGAACGCCGCTGCGCTTGCCACCAAAGACGCGAGCAATCGACTTGAGCTCGGTGGCGTCCCCCGCGGGAGTGGCCGTCCCGTGCGCCTCGACATACTGCACGCTCGCCGGGTCAACCTGGGCTCCCGAATAGCACGCCTCCATCGCGGCCACCTGCCCCTCCGACCGGGGCACGTTCGCCGAGCTGCTCCGGCCATCACTGGAGAGCCCCGCGCCGCGAATGACGGCATGGACCCGGTGCCCCGCCGCGACGGCGTCCTTCAAGCGCATCAGCCCCACGACGCCCGCGCCTTCACCGAAGATGACGCCGTCCGCGCGCGCGTCAAAGGGCCGGCTCCCCGTGGCGGACAGTCCGTTGAACTGGGAGAACAGACAGCTGTTGCCAGGCCCCGGCGAGAACACGCCGCCCGCGAGAATCAGGTCCGCGTCCCCACGCTCGATCGCCTTCATGCCCAGCGCCATGGCATAGAGCGACGACGCACAAGCAGCGTCCAGCAGCGTGGTGGCGACGCCCTGCCCCACCACGTCCGTCACCACGGCCTGCAACGTGGGATGCGGCGCCAGGTCACTGGAGATGGCGTCCACCCCAAATGCCTCACGGGCCGCGCTCGCGAGCGCCGCGACGTCCTGAACCCGCTCGCCCCGGGCGCACAGCAGGGCCTCCCCAGCCTCCACGCTCAGCGCGGCGTCGTACTCGGCCGACCCCTCCGCCGTCGAACCGAGCAGGCACTGGATGCGCGCGGGCGCCTTCAATGCCATGGGCTTCAGTCCCTGCACGGCCTGCGAAAGGGCGATGGCCAGCAGCTTCTGCTCGCGGACGTACCGCTGGAAACGCGCCGAGTCGAAGCCCGGCGGCGGGACCAGGTCCTCGTCCCGCACACACCCCGACAGCAGGGTGTACGTCCGGTCTGGAGTCCCCGCGGGGCCCGCGAAGTCCGTCACCAACTCGGGCTTCAGCAGGCCCTGGTCGACGATGCCGCTGATGCCCTTCCGGATGTTCTGCCAGTACGTCTCCGGGTCCTTCGCTCCCCCGGGGAGGATGCAGCCCAGCGACACCACGGCAATGCCGCTGTCGTCGACCGCGGCGACATCCACGGACTTCGGTTCAACCGGAAGCAGCTTGCTGATGACGCTCACCTCGGCAGCCGTCTCCGCCGGGATGATTTTCTGGACGATGCGCGCCAGGACTCCCGTGGTTCCGCAGTCCACGAAGCGCGTGCACCCCGCGCGGGACAGCGTCTCCACCGTCCCCAGGAAATCGAACGAGCGCACCAGGTGCGATGCGAGCGCATCCGCCAACTCTGGCTGCCCGCCCACATAGGCGCGCCGCTCAATGGGCGAATAGACGCGGCCACGCGGCGCCTGCATGGGCACACGGCCCAGCAGCTCGCGGAAGGCCTTCGCGGCTGGCGCCAGGTCTGGATGGTGGAAGGGGTACCGGCTCGAAACGAAGGTGAAGCCCTGCCCCCGGCCTTCCAGCAGCGCGCGGAGACGCTCGAGCGGACCGCGCGCTCCCGCGACCACCGTCTGCCGCGCATGATTGCGTCCCGCGATGTGCAACCCCGACGCGCCGCACTCCGCGATGGCGCGGGCGGCCTCGGGCTCACCGAGCGCCACCGCCGCCAGCGTCCCGAAGTCGTCGGGAAGCACCTGAAGCGCCCGGATGCGCTGGCAGACCACCTGCGCGCCAGCGCTCAAGTCGAGCGCACCCGCCGCCGTCATCGCGGCAATCTCCCCGAAGCTGTGCCCCACGAACACGTCCGGCCGCGCCCCCTGACGCTGCATCCACCGAGCCCCCAGGACGCCGGACAGGTAGATGCCCAGCTGGTCGAGCTGAGGCCGCTGTTCCAGCGCACGCCGGACCTCCGAGACGTCACGCGCGACAAGCAACGGCTCCGCCTCCACCCCGGCCGCCCGACATGCGGCGGCGATCCCCTGAAGCTCGTCTCCGAAGTCAGGCTCAAGCGCCTTCAATTGGAGGTAGAGCCCGGGCTCGAACGAACCCTGCCCGGCGAACAGGAATGCCGTCGCCCCCGGCGGCAGCACCAGTGCATCGGGCCGCGCGGCGGCACGCGCCGCGGGCGCCCCCTCCAGCGAAACGATGCGGGACGTCCCCAGGGACGCCGGGTCCGCGAGCAGCGACTTCGCCAGCGCCCGGAGAGGCTCCGGAAACACGTCCTTGAGCGCCGAGCCTCCCTGCTGGACGCAGTCCCGGAAGCTCCGTGCCCCGGCGCGCTCGAAGATGCCCGACAGGGAGTCGAAGCACCGCAGGAAGGACGCGGGAAAAGAGCACAGGGCGCCCGACGTCCGGTCCGCACAGAGCACCGTCTGGAAGCCGCACGCCACCGGCGACCCATCGCTCTTGAAGGTCCGGAAGCAGAAGCGGATGGAGACCTCTCCCCGCTCCTCCAGTGTCGTCAGCACCACCAACCGGTCTCCCAGGTTGGCCGGTGCCAGGTTGCGCGAGTAGCCCTCGTAGGTGAGCAGCAGCACCTGGTCGAAGTCGCGCCGGAACTCCGGCACGTCGAACACGTCCGGGCTGAAGAGCAGGTGCTCCCGCCCAGCACACTGAAACTTGAAGTTCGTGAGGAAGTGATGGCTCCCGTAGGCCATCGTGTCATCGAAATGAATGTCGTACGGGACCGCGAAGTAACCCATGGCGATTGGCTCCGGTACGAGGGTTCAGGAGTCGAGCGCGAGGAGCGCTCGCACGTCGTGGTCATGGGGGTGAGCCAAGCGCTGCGCCACGGGACGCCGTGCGTCCGGCAGCAGGCCGTCCACCGTGCCGGAGAGCCCCGCATCCACCACCCAGATGGCGCCGTTCACCCGGCGCGTCCTGGGCCCCAGGAGGAGCTCGGTGACGTCGGCGACATCCTCGGCGGTGCAGAGCTCCCCGCCTGGCGTGGCCGCCTCCCAGCGCGTGACCCGGCTCGCCGCGTCGGGGAACATGCGCAGCAGCTCTCCATGCACCGGTCCCGCGGACACGCAGTTGGTCCGGATGCCATCCGGCGCCAGCTCCGCGGCCAGGTAGCGCGTCAACGACTCCACCCCGGCCTTCACCACGCCCTGACAGCCCAGGTCGTGCATGTACCGCTGGGACATGGAGGTGGACATCGTCACGATGCCGCCGCCTCCACGCCGAGCCATCAGGGGCCGCGCGCGCATGGCGCACTCATAGGTCCCCGTGATGCACGTACGGAACGCCTTGTCCCAGTCGCGCGGGGCAATCCGGTCAAACGGTCCGATGAGGCCGTTGGACGCGTTGCACACCAGGAAATCCAACCCACCGAACTGCGCCTCGATGCTGGCGAACATCCGGTCCAGGTGCTCCTCCTGCGCCACCGACCCCCACGCGTGGAACGCCCTCCCCCCCGCGTCAATAATCTCCTGAACCGTCCGCTCGCCCTCGTCACGGGAATGGAACGAGTTCACCACCACCGTCGCGCCCGCGCTGGCCAGGCGGGCCGCGATGACCTTGCCAATCCCTTTCCCGGAGCCGGTGACGAACGCGACCTTCCCCGCGAAGGGCAGCACGGCTGGCGGCGGCGACTGACGCGGCGCTCGGTCCTCGCGCACGGGGGGCACGGCCACCGGCGCCACGACCGCCAGCCGCGCACGCGCCATGTCGCAGATAGCGGAAATCGTCCGCAGCCGCTGGGAAGGCTGCGGAGCATCGGTCAGGCCCAGCTCCTTGATGAGCACGGCCATCACCTCGGCCTGCTTGACCGAGTCGATGCCCAGCTCGTCCTCCAGGTCCGCCTCCGGCGCCAAGAGCGCTTCCGGATAGCGCGTCACCCGAGCGAAGACGGCACGGACCCGCGCCTCCAGGTCCGCCTCTGGCGGGCCCGCTGACGCCACCAGGGACACGGGAGCCACGACAGGCGCCGGTGGGGGCGTCGCGACAGCGGCAGGCCGCGCGTCCGCGAGCAACCGCGCCACCACGTCCGCCATCGCGCCCAACGTCCGCGCCTGCGCGCCCCGTGGCAGCCGCTCCGGCGGAATGTTGAACTCGCGCCCGACCACGGCCGCGATCTCCGCCAGCTTGACGGAATCAACGCCGAGCTCATCCTCGAGCTGTGCGTCCGCCGTCAAGATATCCACGGGGTACCGCGTGACGTCCGCGGCACAACGGCGAATCCGCTCCAGAACGTGCTCGACCGCGTGGGTACCCTGATGAGCTGCGTAGGTTGTCATGGCCGTCCCCTGGTTTCCCGGTTCGCGGCAATGAATGCATCAGGGGTCTGACACGACTTGCGGAGGCGGATGTCCCCGCACATCCAGCGCACGAAGAAGCGCGCACGCGGGAAATATTTCCAGGGGACGCAAGTTCATCCTTGCGCTGGCGCGGGCGCGTTCACCGGCGCTGGCGGACTGGCCGCGGGGCGGACGATGAGCTGGTCCAGGGACGGACGTCGCTTCATCGGGAAGGCCTCCAGCTTCACCGGGCGCCCCGTCCTCGCGGACTCCAGCATCGCGGTGATGACGCGCACGTCCGCGAGCCCTTCGCGGCCGGACGGCCCGGGCTCCTGGTCCTCCAGCACGCACTTCGAGAAGTAGAGCAGCTCCGGCGCGAACTGGTCGTGCGTCGCGAAGACGCGCTCCTCTGTCTTGCCCTCCAACGTGAGGACGTGCTTGCGCTCCTTCTCGTAGCCGAACGCGGACTCGACGAGCAGATCGCCCTTCTCCCCCACCACGCGGTAGCTGGAGACCGCCGACGCGGCGTGGCCGATTCCGAACTGCGCGATGCGGCCCTGGGAGAAGCGCATCAGCGCGAAGGCCGTGGCATCCACGCCCTTGAAGCGAGGGTCCTGCTCCTCGTCAGTAGCGCCGACATCATCGAAGTGGAGCCGGTAGGCGATCATCAGCTTGACGTGACGCTCGTCCGCGATGCGAATCATCGCCTCGCAGTCCTCCACTGAGGTCGCCATGGGCTTCTCGCGGAGGACGTGCACCCCCGCGCGGGCGGCTCGCTCGGTGAAGGCGCGATGCCGGGTGTTGGGCCATTGGTCGCCTCCGCGTGTGAGAGACACGCTGGGCCCCCGGGGCACCCGCCACAACCCACGCTCCGGGCGACGCCGCGCCGCCCGTCCGGACAGCAAGTGGCCCGTCGGACCGCCTCAGTCCACTTCCGCGTCGTGGCGCTGATGCCACTCCGCGATGGACTCCTTCGGATAGCGCTGGAACTTCTTGTCCTTCTTGCCCGCCTGGACGGGCACCCAGTCCGGCTTGAACTCGAGCATGATGTGGACCTGCTCGGGCGCCTCCGGGAGCGGCGTGTCGATGGCCGACGCGAACGGGTGAATCAGCTCCGGCCACGTCGGGTCATACAGCCACAGCGCGGAGCCGCAGCGGCCACAGAAGTGGCGCTGCCCCTTGCTCTTGTGCGCCTTCGCGTCCTCCGGATTCTGGATGCGCGCCCGGTACACCTTGAGGTGCTGCCGACCACGCACCTTGAGCGAGCTCGCGTCCCCCGACAGGTTGATGGCGAAGCCCCCGCCCCCTTGCGTCTTGCGGCACACGGAGCAGTAGCACCGCATGAAGGGAGACGGGTGATGCGTCTCCACGCTGAACCGCACGCCGCGACAGTGGCAGGAGCCTTCGAGTTTCATCACTTGTCCTTGGAGAGGATGAGCACGCTATAGGGCCCCAGGTTATTCAGGGTGCCGCTGGCCGGCATGCCGTCCTTGCCGTTCCACCGGCCGCCCACGTCGAAGCTCTGGGCGTTTCCGAAGTCACCAGAGTAGCCCTGCCAGTCGCTGTTGAAGCGCACCTTCCAGGTGCCGTCGGCGGGCAGGCCCAGGTCGTAGTTGGACAGGTGCTTGCCGCCCATGTTCACCACGACGATGGTGTCGTCGCCCGCGCCGCCCTTGTCCCAGCGGTGGAAGGCGACGACCTTGTCGTTGTTGTTCACGTGGTGGACGTTGACGTTCTCACCGCGCAGGCCGGAGGTGTTGTCGTTCCAGTTGCGCCGCAGCTTGATGAGGTCCGTGTACGCCTGGTTGATGCCGGCGAAGGTCTCCTTCTTCTTCCAGTCGAGCGGATCCGCGTCCTGGAAGTGGCCGTCCTCCAGGAACTCCTGGCCCTGGAAGATCATCGGGATGCCGGGGCTCGTCATGGTGAGCGCGGCGCCGATGATGGAGCGCTTCTTGGCGTGGTAGCCCCCCGCGTCCCAGCCCCCCACTTCGCTGGGCAGGCGCTGCTTGCCGTTGGCCACCTCGTCGTGGCTCTCCGTGTAGATGACGCGCTGGAGGGCGCTGCCGTTGTACTTGAAGCGGATGGCGTCAGCGACGGCGTTCATGTCCCGGTCGCTGTCGGAGAACGCCGTCAGCGCTTCACGCATCGGGTGGACGAAGTTGGCGTCCCACTGGCTGTCGAAGTTCGCCCCGTCCGGGTGCGTGAGGGCTCCGTCGGCGCCCAGGTCCTCGGCGATGACGATCTTCTGGGGGAACTCGCGGTTGACGGCCTCGTTGATGTCGCGCAGCAGCTGCCACCCCTCGGGGTTGTCCACGCCGCTCGCCATCCGGATTTCCTTGGTGGCGTCCACGCGCAGGCCGTCCATGTGGTACTCGCGCAACCACATCATCGCGTTGTCGCGCAGGTAGTCGCGGACCTCATGGCGGCCGTAGTCGGGCCGGGTGTCCCCCCACGGCGTCTTGGCGCGCCAGTCCGTGTAGAAGTAGCTGCCGCCCTTGCCGTACGTCTCACCGTCGAAGTCCCAGTGCGGCAGGTCGCTGGGGCCCAGGTGGTTGTAGACGACGTCCATGACCACGCCGATGCCGCGCTTGTGGGCCTCGTCAATGAAGCGCTTGAGGTCGTCCGGCGTGCCGTAGGCGCTCTCCGGCGCGTTGGGATAGGCCGGGTTGTAGCCCCAGCTGAAGTCCGCCGCGAACTCGGCCGTCGGCATCATCTTGATGACGTTGATGCCCAGGTCCGTGAGGTGGTCCAGCTTGTCGATGGCGCTCTGCCAGTTGCCGGGGCCCCAACCGGGCTCGTCGTTGAAGGTGCCCACGTGCATCTCGTAGATGACCGCCTCGTTCCAGGGCGGCATCCGGAAGTCGTGGTCGTGCTTCCACTGGTACGCGTTGTGGTCGACGACGATGGAGTTGCCGGTGGAGTTGGTGACGTCATTGGCGCGCGGGTCACCCTTCCAGCGCCAGTCACCGTGCTTGCCCTGGATGACGAACTGGTACTGATCTCCCGCCTTGGCGCCGGGAACGTCGAGCGAGAAGTTGCCGCTCGGCTCACGCTGCAGCTCCACCGCCTGCCAGTTGCTGAACTCACCCGCCACCTGCATGCGCTGGGCGTTGGGCGCCCACACGCGGAACAGGGTGCCGCCGTCGTAGGGAATGGCGCCCATGCCAGGGCGGCTGGAGGGCTGCGTGGGCACCGCGGTGGCGCTCATCCGCAGGGGCTCTGGCAACAGCGCCCCAGGGGTGTGTGGCAGCGACTGCGCGCCCGTCCCGCGGCTGCCCGCCAACGTGGCGGTGTGCCGCTGGGCTTCCGCGTTGCGCGTCTGACGGGCGTCGTCGAAGAAGTCCTTCACCGGGGCGCGCGGGGGAGCGACGGGGGTGGCCGCCCCTGGACGCTCCTTCGCGCGCGGCTCAGCGGCGCGCTGGGAGTCGGAGGACCTGGCGGTGGCGGGACGGCTCGGTTGATGGATCCGGGAGGTCATGGCTCGGCCGTTGTTCGTGCGAGGAGTGGGGGCTCCCCGAGTATCGGCTGGCCTGAGGCGAGGTTGCGTCCACCCGGCGCAATTTTCCGCTGATGTCCGACATTTGACCCGATAGTTTCCAGGGATGCTTTGAATCCCCGGATCTGGCGTGGCTCGCGGAGGTGCAGGGCGCGCGGTAGAACGCCGGTATGTCGGACTCGGACGACTTCCGTCTCAATGCACTGGCGCGCTACCGCAAGACGTCGAGCCAGCTCGCGCTGGAGGTCCACAGCCATTGCGAGGTGCCCGCGGGCTGTGGCGGCGTGGTGCTTCGCTGGCGAAGGCCCGGCGCGTCCATCGGCCTGACGCTGTCCTCCTACGTGAAAGGCGTCCCGGACGGCCTGTTCCTCGATGGGAATCCCCTGGTGGAGCAACGGATGAACGTCACCGCGGGTGCGCACGTCCTGTCTTTCGAAGTGAATCGTCCCGGCGACGCGGGCTTCGTCCTGATGCGGGCCCGGCTGAACCCGGAGATCGCCAGCGCGGTTCGCACGGAGCTGGCCTCCGCGCCGGATGGCCGCTGGACGGCCACGACACGGCCACCGCCCGAGGGCTGGCGCCTTCCAGACTTCGCCGACGCGGGGTTCGCGCCGTTGGTGGAACGGCCCGTTCCCGAACCGAATTCGAACGAGCGCTGGCGGTGGCAGATGCTGCAAGGTGACGCCACGGGCCTGGGCCTGGTTTCGAGCGCCACGAAGGCCTGGGTGCGGTGGTCCTTCCACGTGGACGATGAGGGCTTCAAATGAGCCGCCCTTCCCTGGTGCTCATTCCGCAGCACTTCGGCGCCCTCCTCTTCGACCGGCGCTCTTCTCGCTACATGCCCTTCGACGCACCCGCGGCGGCCGTGCTCACCCGCCTCACCGAGCACACCGCGGACGACGTCATCGGCGATGCGGAAGATGACGACCGGGACGCCGTCATCGGGCTCGTCCAGCATCTGTCGACGAAGGGCTACCTGCGGTTGGATGGCCGGCTCGCGGCGGCCCGCATCGACCGGACGCCCCCTCCCGACCACCTGCTGGGCCCGCTCGCCGTCCACCTGGAGGTCATTGGCGCGTGCAACCTCACGTGCACGCACTGCTTCGCGGGGGAGCTGCCGCGCAACCAGTCCCCGCTCTCCGTGAAGGAGATGGACGCGCTCTTCGCGCAGCTCGCTGGACTGGGCAGCTTCCGGCTGGGACTCACCGGCGGCGAGCCGCTGATGCGCAAGGACCTGCTGGACATCCTCGACGCGGCGACGGGCCACGGGCTCCACCCCTGCATCACCACGAACGCGCTCCTCATCGACGAACGGTGGGCGCGTGAGCTCGGCAGGCGCGAGCTGGTGTGGCTGAACGTGTCGCTGGAAGGCGCCCAGGCGGGGACGAACGATGCCGTGCGTGGGGCTGGCGTCTTCGACCGGGTGATGGAGAAGCTCGCGCTGCTCGGCCAGCATGCGCGCTTCACCCTCGCCTTCACGCTGACGCGCGACAACGTGGCGGAAGTCGAGGCCTGCGTCGCGTTGGCCCGGCGGGTGGGCGCGCATACCGCCGTCTTCCGCCCGCTGTACCCCGTCGGCACCGCTACCCGGCACCCGGAGCTGATGCCCACGTTCGACGGCTACGTGGACGCGCTCACGCGGCTGGAGCGCGTCGAAGCAGACTCGGACCTCTTCGCGCTCGACCCCTTCAGTCCTTCAGCGAGGGAGGAGCTGCGCGGCGTGGTGACGGAGGGCCCGGGCTGCGGCGCGGCGAACACGGTGGCCTCCGTCTCCGTCCAGGGCAACGTGAATCCATGCAGCTTCCTGGGCCGGGCCTTCGAGTCCGGCAACATCCGGACGCGGCCGTTCGAGGACATCTGGCGTGACGGTCAGGCCTTCCAGCGCCTCCGCGCGAAGCAGGCGGGAGACCGCTTCACCGGAGGCTGCCGCGCGCGTGCGCAGTTCTACAATGGCTCCGCGTTCGCGGAGGACCCCTGGCAGGCCCAGGTTCAGGGCCCTGGCCAGAAGTCAGACCCACTGCCCGTGCTCGGCGCGGCGCGGGGACAGGGGGGCGCATGTCGGTAATCCAGGCCGCGCTGGGGAAAGCTCGGGCCCAGCGCGCCAGTGGAGACCTGGAAGGCGCCGCCGCGACGCTGGATGCGGTCGCCTGGCAGGCGCGAGAGGACGTCCTGCCCCTGCTCCAGGACGTGTTGGAGCAGCTCACCGTCATCGAGAACGGCTTCGTGTTCCGCTATGTCCCCGCGGGCACGTTCATCATGGGCAGCGACGACGGCGATCCGGACGAGCGCCCGGCCCACGCGGTGACGTTGTCCGCGTTCTGGATGAGTGACACGCCGCTGTCCTGGAGCGCCTTCGCCCGCGTCCTGGACTGGCCCGAACCGCCCGAGTTCCCCACGGACGAACAGCTCGGCGGATTCGCCGACGGCTTCGAGTACTTCAACGACTCGAAGATTCGTTTGCAGTACTGCGAGAACGACACCCTGCAGGCCAGTGACTGGCACGCCCACGACATCCACACTCGGTGGAGAGCGGGTGACGGCGTCGTCAAGACGTCACAGGACTTGTTCGGCACGCCAGAGCGCGCGGGCGAGGGCCCCTTGCGCTATGACCAGAAGCCCATGGTCGCGGTCGCCCCTTCGCTCGCGGAAGGCTTCGCGCGACGCTTGAGCACGCCTTCCGTCACCTATCGCCTGCCCACCGAAGCCGAATGGGAGCGCGCGGCGCGGGGCTGCTTCCGGGGCGCCGCGTACCCTTGGGGGAACGAACCTCCGGACGCGAGCCGCGCGGACTTCGACCGCTTCAACGACTTCTCGCTGCGCCCCATGCGCGCCTTCCCGCCCAACGACTACGGCCTCTTCGGCATGGCGGGCGGCGTGAGCCAGTGGTGCCAGGACCACTACGACGCCGACTCCTACCGGCGCTCGCCGAAGACGTCCCCCCTGTGCGTGCTGGGGGAGGACATCCCCGAGCGCATCCACGTCCTGCGCGGCGGCTCGTGGGCGGACTGCGCGGACGCCCTGCGCGTCAGCTTCCGCTCCGCGAGCGCCACCGGGGCGGCGCCCAACATCGGCTTCCGCCTGGTCCGGGTTCCTTCGCGGAGGTGACGCGAGCGGCCCGTGAGCCGCCCTACCCCACGGCGGCGGCGACCGGAGCCGCATCAGCGGGCTCCGCAAGCGCGTCGAAGCTCTCGAACGGGTTCTCCAGCATCTCCCGGAGCGTGTTGGCGAGCACGCCCGCGTGGAACCCGTCGATGAAGCGGTGGTCGAACGTGGCGTTGATGTTCATCACCTTGCCCGGCACCACCTTGCCGTCCTCCACCACCGGCACCTCCTTCACCGCGCCGGGCGCGACGAAGATGGGCACGCGCGTGTACGGCGCCAGCGGGACGTAGGCCGTGTCCAGCCCCAGCGAGCCCACGTTGGTGATGATGGCGGACCCGAAGGCGTCCTTCGGCATGCCGAACCGGCTCATGTCCAGGTTCAGCGTGTACATGAAGAAGGACAAGAGCCAGGTGAAGGTGTTGAGGAACAGGTAGGGAATCTTCTGGATGGTGCCCTTGCCCTTCTCCAGGGCCACGTCCCGGCGCTCGCGGACGCGGCGCACCGCCTCCTCCAGGTCGTTGGCGATCTCCTTCAGGTTCTTCTTGTCCGCGTCCTCGATGCGGGCCGACGTGAGGTCCACCTTGCCGCCGTCCGTCTGGACGACGAGCGTGGACAGCGTCACGCGCTGGCGCAGGTAGATGCGGTTGAAGCGGAGGATGGCGTTCGCGTCCGGGCAGCGGCGCAGCGCCTCTCCCATGGCCTTGGCCACCAGGTGCGTCACCGTGAGCCGCACGCCCGTCCGCTGGCGGAAGGCCTCGATGTACGCCATCGCCTTGTCCATGCGGACCGTCAGCGTCCCGTACACGGTGGGGTCGTACGCCGTCTTCCAACTTCCAATCGCAAGCTTGCGAAAGCTCGACAGGTCCCGTTTGGGGATCAACTCCAGATGCGCCATGGCCCCAGTGTCGCCGCATGGCCCACCTCAAGGGAAGGGCGGGCCCCCCGGCCAACGCCCCTGCCCGCCTCGGACTCAACATGACGCACCGGGTCGCTGTTCAAACCCCGGCTTTCCAGGAACAACCCTGCCAGTCGGTCGCTTCATCCACGACCTGCCGGACCGAAGAATTCACTGGAAGTATAAAATTCACGGCATTCATTGCATGACACGCTCTCTGCGGACGTCAATTCCAAGCAACGTCAATCGATTCTCGCGAGAGGTCGGGAAGACCCATTTACATTCAGTGCCTAGGCGGAAGACCATACGCCCTCCATGGCTGGCTTCCGCTTCTGTTCCGCCCTCTTGCTGATGTTTGCCCTCACGTCCTCGGCCCACGCGGCCGAGGCGGGCCCCCCTGTCAACGTGCTCGACGGGTGGCGCTTCCGGTGGGGTGACTCCCCCGTGGGCTCCGATGGCACGCCCCTGTGGGCGAAGGAAACGGGGGATTCAAAGGAATGGCGGACCACCCCCGCGCTCGTGGCGCCGGAGGGACGCGGCGACCACAAGTTCATGTGGCTCAGCATCCCCATCCCCGATGGCGGCTGGACGGAGCCCGCGCTGTACCTGGGCGAGGTCACCCACGCGTTCGAGGTGTACGCGAACGGCCGGCACATCTACACGAGCGGCAAGATCCGGCCGGACAGCTACGAGATTGGAGAGAACCTGTCCTGGCACATCGTGCCCCTGCCGCGCGACATACCGGGCACGCGCGTGCTGCTGCGCATCCAGTCCAGCAATCCCAACATCGGCGTGGCCCAGGCCGCGCAGGTGGGCTCGCGGTATGACCTGCTGGTCTACGTGACGCGCCAGGGCCAGGCGCCCTTCGTCATCTGCTGCCTGCTGATGGCGGTGGCGCTCGGCGCGGGTGGCGCCTTCGCGCTCCACTGGCGGCGGCGGATGCTGGCGGGCCTGGCGGTCTCCGCGGCCAGCGGCGGCATGATCCTCCTGGGCCTGAGCGGCATGCCCACGGCGCTGTGGGGTTCGTCCGCTGGCGCGACGCTGGGCACCACGGTGGGCATCTTCCTGCTCGTCGCCGGTCTGATGGAGTTCGTCTCGGACGCGCTGCTCGACAACCGGCGCGGCTGGTTCCAGAAGGCGGCCATGGTGTTCTCGCCCGTGGCGGGCCTGTGCGCCCTGGCGACGCTCCTGGACCTGGGCATCGGGCAGCGCATCCTCGTGCCCTACCTCCCCATGGCGATGGTGGTGCTGTTGGTGGTGCTCTCGGTGGCCATCACCCAGGCGTGGATGGGCAACCCGGACGCGCGCTTCTTCGTCGGCGGCTTCGCGGGGCTCGTCATCTCCATTGTCCTCACCATCCTCCCCGTCATCGGCCTGGTGGGCTGGTCGCTGGGCAACGTCACGCACTGGGGCTACGTCGCGTTGACGCTGTCGCTGCTGGGCATCGTCACCCGCCGCTCCATCATGGTGGTGCGCACGCTCGAGGCGCACACCCACCAGTTGGAGGCGCGCGCGCAGGAGGTGCGCAACCTGGCCGAGCGCATGGGCAACGGCGCCGGCGAGCTCGCCACGGTGGTGCAGCAGCTCCGCTCGTCCAGCGACGAGCAGACCGAGGGCGTCAGCCGTCAGGCCGTGGCGCTCCAGGAGGCGGAGCAGACGGTGAAGGAGATCCGCCGCAGCTCGCAGATGACGGCGGAGAAGGCCAGCGCGCTCGCGGCCTCCGCGGAGAGCGCCGAACAGGTGGGCCGCGAGGGAACGGCCGCCCTGGAGCGCACGCTGTCGGACCTGGCGGCCATCCGCACCGAGGTCTCCGACATGGCCCGGCGCATCTTCGCGCTCGATGAGCGCACCCGCGAGGTCTCCGGCATCGTGGACTCCGTGAAGGACCTGGCGGACCAGTCCAACATGCTGGCCATCAACGCCGCCATCGAGGCGGCGCGCAGCGGCGAGAGCGGCCGTGGCTTCGGCGTGGTGGCCCGGGAGATGCGCGGCCTGGCGGACCAGTCCATCCAGGCCACGCACCGCATCCGCGAGGTGCTCGACGGCGTCAGCAACAGCATGCGTGAGGCGGCCCGCTCCAGTGAGAAGGGCGATGAGCGCGTGCGGCTGAGCCTCGACGCCGTGCGGACCTCCAGCGCGCAGTTCCAGCAGCTGGCCGACATCATCGGCGACACCAGCTCCAGCGTGAGGCAGATCACCGCCGCCGTCAGCGCGCAGGACGCGGGCACCCACCAGATGGCCCAGGCCATCCAGGAGCTGTCCGGGCAGATGCAGCGCACGCTGAAGACGGTGCAGGAGACGCAGGAGGCCACCCGCTCCGTGCAGTCGCTCGCGGAGAGCATGTCCGGCATGGCCAGCCAGACGCTCAAGGCGGAGGGCCTCTCCGTGCCCGCGGCACAGGCGCAGGCGCGCTGATTCCGCGGCCTCCACCTCCGAGCCCGGCGGCCCTCGGGGCCACGGCTCGGAGGCTCCGGCGGGCGCTGGAAGCTCAGCCCAGCGCCTCCTCCAGGAAGGGCGCCGTCTGGCTGAAGGGCAGGCCCACCACCTCCTCCGGTGGCCCCGCCACCACCACCCGCCCGCCTTTGTCTCCAGCGCCCGGCCCCATGTCGATGACCCAGTCGCTGGCGGCCACCACGCGCATGTCGTGCTCGACGAGGATGACGGTGTTGCCGGAGGCCACCAGCCCCTCCAGCTGCGTCATCAGCTTGTCCACGTCGAAGGGGTGCAGGCCCGTGGTGGGCTCGTCCAGCACGTACAGCGAGCTGCCGCGCTGGGCCCGCTGGAGCTCCGTGGCCAGCTTGATGCGCTGGGCCTCGCCGCCGGACAGCTCGGTCGCCGGCTGCCCCAACCGCAGGTACCCCAGCCCCACCTCCCGCAGGACGGCGAGCGGCCGCTGCACCAGCGGATCCTCGCTGAAGAAGTCGTGGGCCGCGTCCACAGTCATGCCCAGCACCTCTGCGATGTTCTTGCCCCGGTACTGAATCTCCAGCGTCTTGGCGTTGTAGCGGGCCCCCTGACACGTGGGGCACGGCGCGTAGACGCTGGGCAGGAAGAGCAGCTCCACGCTGACGAAGCCCTCGCCCTCACACGTCTCGCAGCGGCCCTTGGCCACGTTGAAGGAGAAGCGACCCACGTCGTAGCGCCGGGAGCGGGCGGCGGGCGTCGCGGCGAAGCGCTTGCGGACGTTGTCGAACAGCCCCGTGTAGGTCGCCAGGTTGGAGCGCGGCGTGCGGCCAATGGGCTTCTGGTCCACCTGCACCAGGCGCTTGATGCCCTCCATGCCGGAGACAATCCTGCCGCCGGTGGTGTGGATGACCGTGCGCTCCAGCGCCTCTCCCTCCTCCTCGGTCTCCGGCACCGCGTGGCCCAGGTGTCCGGCCACCAGTTCCACCAGGACCTGGCTCACCAGGCTCGACTTCCCGGAGCCGGAGACGCCCGTCACCGTGGTGAGGACACCCAGCGGGAAGTCGACGTCCAGCGCCTTCAGGTTGTTGCGCGACACGCCCCGCAGGCCCAGCCAGCCCTTGGGCGAACGCCGCGTGCCGCGGCGCTGCTCCGCGTCGCCGAAGAGATAGCGCCGCGTCCGGGACACCTCCACCGCCTTCAGTCCTTCGAGCGGACCGCTGTAGAGAATCTGTCCGCCCTGCTCGCCCGCGTCGGGCCCCACGTCGACAATCCAGTCCGCGTGGCGGATGACGTCCACCTCGTGCTCCACCACGAACAGCGAGTTGCCCGAGCCCTTGAGCTGGTCCAGCGCCTTCAGCAGCGCGGCGGTGTCCGCGGGGTGCAGCCCGGCGGACGGCTCATCGAGCACGTACACCACGCCGAACAGGTTGGAGCGCACCTGCGTGGCCAGCCGCAGGCGCTGGAGCTCGCCAGGAGACAGTGTGGGCGTGCCGCGCTCGAGCGACAGGTAGCCCAGGCCCAGCTCCGTCAGGACGTTGACGCGCTCCAACACGTCATGGGCGATGCGCTGGGCCACCAGCGCCTTCTCCGGATGCGCGCGGGCGAGCGTGGCCACGTCCTTGGCTGTCCCAGCCGCCACGGGCGCGAGCAGGTCCGTGAGTTTGTTGAGCGGCAGGCGTGACAGCTCGCCGATGTCGAGCCCCGCGAAGGTGACGGACAGGGACTCGCGGCGCAGGCGCTTGCCGTGGCATTCGGGGCAGTCGCCGCTCACCAGGTACTGCGAGACGCGCCGCTTCATCAGCGCGCTCTGGGTGGTGGCGAAGGTCTGGAGCACGTAGCGTCGGGCCCCCGTGAAGGTGCCCATGTAGCTGGGCGGCGCCTTGCGCTTGAGGGCCCGCTGCGTCTCGGCCGGCGTGAAGCCCGCGTAGACGGGCACCGTGGGCTGCTCGTCCGTGAAGAGAATCCAGTCCCGGTCCTTCTTCGGCAGCTCCCGCCACGGCCGGTCCACGTCGTAGCCGAGCGTCACCAGGATGTCGCGCAGGTTCTGGCCGTGCCACGCGGGAGGCCAGGCGGCGATGGCCCGCTCGCGGAGGGTCAGCGTGTCATCCGGCACCATGGACCGCTCGGTGGCGTCGTAGATGCGCCCCAGGCCGTGACACTTGGGGCACGCGCCCGCGGGCGTGTTGGGCGAAAAGGCGTCCGAGTCCAGGTGCGGCTGGCCCCGCGGATACGTGCCCGCGCGCGAGTACAGCAGCCGCAACGAGTTCGCCAACGTCGTCACGCTGCCCACGGACGAGCGCGTGGTGGGCGCGCCGCGGTGCTGCTGGAGCGCCACGGCCGGGGGCAGCCCGTCGATGGCGTCGACCTCCGGCACACCCGCCTGGTCGATGAGCCGGCGCGCATAGGGGGCCACGGATTCGAAGTACCGCCGCTGCGCCTCCGCGTAGAGCGTGCCGAACGCCAGCGACGACTTGCCCGAGCCCGACACGCCGGTGAACACGACGAACGCGTCCCGAGGGATTCGGACGTCGAGGTTCTTCAGGTTGTGCTGACGCGCGCCGCGCACCTCCACGAAGCCCTGCTCGGCGGTCCCTGAAGAATCTGGTTGCTGCTTCGAACGACGAGCCCTGGCCATGCGCCCCACGCTGAGTTGTCAGAAAGGGATGAACTGCGGCGGCGTTGTACCCGAGGCGAATGTGGGAGACACGCGGGAACACGGGCGATGGCTCAGGGCCCAACGAACGCTCCCGGGCTCACAGGCCAGGCAGCGTCAGGAGCACCCGCGCGCCCGGGCCCGGGCACTCCACCACGCGCGCGTCGCCGCCATGGCCCCGCGCCACCTCGCGCACGAGACTGAGCCCCAACCCCACGCCTCCCGCGTCCCGCTCCAGGCGGTGGAAAGGCGTGAAGACGTCCTCACGGTGAGTCTCCGGGATGCCGCGCCCCTCATCCTGCACAGCGACTTCCCAGTGCGCGTCCCGGTGCGCCAGCTCCAGCCGCACCTCGGACCCAGGAGGCGCGTAACGGAGGGCGTTGGCCAGCAGGTTGTCCACCGCTCGACGAACGGCCATCGCATCCATCCGGCAGCCGGCTTCATCGGGGCCCACCACGCGCAGCGACACACCGCGACGGTCCGCCTCCGCCCACGCCCCCGCGGCGGCTTCGTCGAGCAGCCCGCGCAACTCCCCCTGCTGCAAATCGAGGGCACCGCCCGCCGCCGACAGCTCCAGCAGCGCGCCGGCGACGCTGGACAGCCGGTCCACCTCGCGGCGGTTCTCCTCCAGCACGGCGCGCAGCACCTCCGCGCCCCGCTCGCGCCGCAGCGCCAGGTCCAGCCCGGTGCGCATGAGGGCCAGCGGCGTGCGCAGCTCGTGCGCGGCGCGCGCGATGAGGCGCTCCTGCGCTTCACGCGCCGCCCGCACCCGCACCGCGGCCTCCGTCAGCGCCAGGCGCACCTCCATGATTTCGTCCCGAGGCTCATCCGCGGGCACGGGGGCCACCATCCCGCCATCGCGCGAGTGGGCCACCTGGTCCGCGATGCCGTGCAACCTTCGCGCGAGCCCCCTCGCCTGCCAGCCCTGGATGCCAATCAGCACCCCGCCCAGGAGCAGCGCCAGCACCGTGGCCACGGAGGTGAAGGTGCCCACCGCCTGGTCCACCGTCCCCAGGGACGCCACCAACTGCAGGACATGGGGCACGCCCTCCGGCGAGCGCACCTGCACCGTCAACACACGGAGCCGCAGCCCCGTGCCGAGGCGCCGCGTCTCCAGCCGCGACGTGGGCCCGTCCTCGGGCAGCACCCGGTCGTAGACGGTCGGTGATTCGGGCGGGAAGACGGCCAGCAGCGTTCCATCCGGCCCGTAGAGCCGGGTCGCGGGGACGAAGGCACGCACCTCTCCCGCCAACGGAGAGGGCTCCACGTGCAGGTGCGGGCGCCCATCCGGAGCGTCGAAGAGGCTCACGCTCTCCGCCGCGGCCTGCGACAGCAGGGCTTCATCCAGGGTGCGCTCGAGCACCACGCGGAACACCTGGACGGCCACGCCCAGCGCGGCGACCACCGCCACCACGGGCACCACCGCGCCCCACAGCCACATCCGCCGGACCAACCTCACCGAGCGCCCTCAATCACCAACCGGAAGCCCACGCCACGCACCGCCTGGATGGTCACCCCTTGCGCGCCCACCTCGGCCAGCTTCGCGCGCACGTAGCCCACGTAGACGTCCACGATGTTGGGGGGCCCGTCGAAGCTGGGGCCCCACACCTTCGCCAGCAGGCTGGAGCGGGTGTGGACCTCGCCCGCGCGCGAGGCCAGCTCCCCCAGCAGGGCGAACTCGCGGCCCGTCAAGGCCACCTCCCGGTCGCCACACGTCAGCGTCCGCCGCCGGGCATCGATGTGGATGGGCCCTCCACCCCAGGACGGGGTCTGGCCCTCGGAGCGGCGGTGCAGCGCCTCCAGGCGCGCGAGCAGCTCCTCGAAGGCGAAGGGCTTCACCAGGTAGTCATCCGCGCCCGCGCGCAGGCCCGTCACCCGCTCGCCCACCGTGCCGCGGGCGGTGAGCATCAGCACCGGCGTCATCAAGCCGCGCTCGCGCCAGCGCCGCAGCAGCGCCACGCCGTCCATGCCGGGCAGGGCCCAGTCGAGGATGATGGCGTCGTAGGCCACCTCGCCCGCCTGGTCGAGCGCGTCCTCCGCCGTGCGGCAGGTGTCCACGAGGTGGCCCTCTTCCCCGAGCCCTCGCCGGAGGAGGTTCGCCATCCGCTCCTCGTCTTCCACCAGCAGCAGCCTCACGGCACCGGCCTCCCTTTCCCCATCATGCACGCGCCTGCGTGCGCGTCCCACCCGCGAACCACGGGTAGAGCGTGGGGAGGATGACCAGGGTCAGCAGCGTGGAGGTGATGAGCCCGCCCACCACCACCGTGGCCAGGGGCCGCTGCACCTCGGCGCCCACCCCGCGAGCGAGCATCATCGGGATGAAGCCCAGCGCCGCCACCAGCGCCGTCATCAGCACCGGCCGGGCCCGCTCGCGCGCCGCCATCACCACCGCCTCCGCGGGAGCATGGCCGTCCGCTTCGAGCCGCTGCTCGCGCGACATCAGCACGACGCCGTTGAGCACCGCGATGCCGGACAGCGCGATGAACCCCACCGCCGCGGAGATGGACACGGGCAGGTCCCGGGCCGCCAGCGCCATCATCCCGCCCACGCACGCGAACGGAACGTTGGCGAAGATGGCCAGCGCGGGACGCATGCGGCGGAAGGCGAACAGCAGCACGGCGAAGATGAGGAGGGCCACGGCGGGGAGCACCAGCGAAAGCCTTTGCCGTGCCTCCGTCAAGGTCTCGTATTGTCCGCCCCACTCGAGCCGGTAACCATCCGGCGGAGCGAGCGCCTGCTCCACGCGGCTCCGCGCCCGCTCCACCACCGTCCCCAGGTCCGCGCCCCGCACGTTGAAGCCCACCACCAGCCGGCGCTGCCCCCCTTCCCGGCTCACCAGCCCAGGCGAGGACGTCAACCGCACATCCGCCACGCGGGAGAGCGGCACCAGGCCCCCCGCCTGCGTGGGGAGGGGCAACTCGGCCAGGGCGAAGGCCTCGGACGCGCCCGTCAACCGCAGGACGATGGGCACGCGCACCGACCCATCCCAGGTGGCGCCCACCTCCACGCCGCTGCGCACCGCGCTCACCGCCTCCAGCACGTCCACCGCGCCCAGCCCCGCGCGGGCCGAATCCAGCGGACGAGGCGTCACCTCGAAGAGCGGCACCTCCGGCGGAGCGAGTACCCGCACGTCCACCGCCCCCGGCTCCTGGCTCAACAGCGCCGCGGCCCGGCGTGCCAGGCGCCCGAGTTCGGTCAGGTCCTCGCCGTAGATGCTGAGCGCCACGTCCGTCACCGCGCCGCCGAGCAGCTCGTTGAAGCGCATCTGGATGGGCTGCGTGAAGGAAGGGTCTCCGCCTGGGACGCGGGCGTCCAGCACCTGCCCCATCTCCTCGATGAGCGACTCACGGGTGAGCCCGGGCCGCCATGCGTCCCTCGGCGCCAACGACACGAAGACGTCCGCCATCTCCAGGCCCATGATGTCGGTGGCCACCGCGGGGCTGCCCACGCGCGAGACGACCTGGCGCACCTCCGGAATCGCTTCGAGCAGGACGCGCTCCATCCGGCCCGCTTCGCGCACCGCGGCTTCCAGGCTGATGTCGGGGACACGCGTGGTCTGAATCACCATGTCGCCTTCGTCAAGCTGCGGCGTGAACTCCGTGCCCGCGCGAGCGAAGATCCACCCACCCACGCCCAGCAGGAACACGGCCACGGCGGCCACGGGCACGCGCCGGCGCACGCTCTGCCCCAACACCGGGGCGTAGAGGCGCTCGAACCAGCGGACCAGCAACGGCGCACGCGCGGGGACGTGCTCGGGGCGAATCAGCCAGCTCGCGGCGGCGGGGATGAAGGTCAGCGACAGCAGCAGCGCGGTGGCCAGCGCGAAGACGACGGTCATCGCCATGGGCCGGAACATCTTCCCGTCCACGCCGCGCAGGGACAGGATGGGCAGGTAGACGAGCAGGATGATGAGCACGGAGAAGAAGACGGGGCGGGCCAGGGACACGGCCGTCTCCTCGACGTGCTCGCGGGGCGGGCGCTGCTTCTCCTCGGGCGACAGGTGCGCCATCCGGTGGAACAGGCCCTCCACCATCACCACCGCGCCATCCACCAGCAGGCCAAAGTCGATGGCCCCCAGGCTCATCAGGTTGCCGGGGATGTCCAGCGCCACCATGGCGGCCGTCGCGCCCAGCATGGACAACGGAATGGCCGAAGCGACGAGCAGGCCCGCGCGCACGCTGCCGAGCAACAGGAAGAGGACTCCCACGACGAGCAGCCCGCCCTCAAGCAGGTTCTTGCCCACGGTGCGCACCGTGCCGCGCACCAGGGTGGCGCGGTCGTAGACGACGTCCAACCGCACGTCCTCGGGCAGCAGCGCGCGCACCTCGGGGAGCGCGTCGGAGATGGCGCTCGTCACGGCGAGCGCGTTGGCATCCCGGAGCATCTGCACCATGACGTAGACCGTCTCGCCGCGCCCATTGGAGGTGGCGCTGCCGATGCGGGGCAGCGCGCCTTCGGTGACCTCGGCCACGTCGCCCAGGCGCACGGCCATGGCCCCAGGCCGGGGAATCAACGCCTCCGCCAGGTCGGCCGGCACCCGAGGCCGCGCCACGGCCCGAATCAGGACGTGGCGCTCCCCCACCGGGAGGCTCGCGCCCGGGGCGCTGCCGGTGGCGCGCTCCAGCGCGTCACGCAACTGCGCGAGCGTCACGCCCCGCTGGGCCAGGCGCACCGCGTCCGCGCGCACCTCCAGCGTGCGCTGATGGCCTCCCCAGCTGTTGACCTCCACCACGCCCGGCACCGAGCGCAGGCGGGGCGCCACGCGAAGCTGCGTCAGCTCGAGCAGCTGCGCGCCCGTGCGCTCCGGCGAGGACAGCGTGAAGTGAAACACCTCACCCAACCCTCCGGTGAGCGGCCCCAGCTCCGGTGGGTCCACGCCCGGGGGCAGCGTGGGGCCGAGCACGTTGAGGCGCTCCTGCACCTGCTGCCGGGCCCGGTATGGGTCCACGTCGTCCGCGAACACGGCGGTGACGGAGGACAGGCCGTAGCGGGACAGGCTGCGCTGCTCCTCGAGCCCGGGCATGCCGCCCAAGGCCACCTCCACTGGCCGCGTCACCAGCCGCTCCACCTCCTCGGGCGTCAGGCCGGGCGCGCGCGTCAGGACGAGCACCTGGTTGGTGGTGATGTCCGGCATCGCGTCCAGTTCCAGCCGGAGCGACACCGCCACGCCCGCCAGGGCGAGCACGCCCGTGAGGGCCAGGACCCAGCCCCGGTGACGCACCGACCACCGCACGAGGGCTTCAATCACGGCGTCACCTCGTCGCCGTCACCGGCCTGAGCCTCCTGCAGGAAGGCCGCGCCGTCGGCGGCGACCGCGTCCCGGGCGGACAGCGGCCCCCTCACCAACGCCTCAGCGCCGGAGGTGGCCAGCACCTCCACCTCCCGACGCTCGGCCTGCCCCTCAGCGCCGCGCGTGAAGACGACCGTGCGCGCGCTGTCGAAGGCCAGGGCGCGCGCCGGCACCAGCACCGTGTCGTCGCCCGCCGCGGCATGGATGCGCAAGCGGCCACCCTGCCCCGCGCGCAGCACGGCGGCGCTGTCCTCCGGCTCGAACCACGCGCGCCACGTTCCATCCGCGGCGTCGACGACGGGAGACTGGCCCACCCATCGCACCGGAACGGCGATGCCCTGGGACGACACGAAGGCGAAGCTGGCGCCCTCGGGAGGACGCGCGGACAAGCGGGCCTCCAGGCGCGCGGGACCGTCGGCGGCCACGCGCACCAGGGCGGCGCTGGCCTCGGGCTGCATCTCCCCCAGCACCGCGCGCACCTCGGTGACGATTCCGCCGATGGGGCTCTTGAGCCAGACGGTGCCGCGCTCCGCCACGCCCCGGGCCTCCCCGGGAGCGAGGCCCGCCACGCGCAGCACCGCGTGCGCCGCGACCAGGGCGGCGCGGGCCTCGGCCTGTTGCGTCTGGGCGTCGGCCAGGTCGGGCAGCTTCGCCAGGCCCTGGGCATGCAGCGCCTCCAGGCGCTCCACCTGCCGCGAGTAGGCCTCCAGCCGCAGCGAGGCGGCGCTGGCGGCCCCCGCCGCCTCCACCACCTCCGGCATCAGCACCTCCACCAGCGGGGCTCCCGCCTTGACCTGCTGGCCCGGCCGCGCGCGCACCTGCTGCACGCGGGCGCGGAACGGCGCGCAGAGCGCGGCGACGGCGTCCGGGCCGGACAGCACCAACGCGGGGGCCTCCGCCAGGGCGACGCGAGACGCCGCGCGCACGGGCACCCACGCCGAGGGCGCGGACGCGCGTGCGGGGGGCGCCGCGGGAGGGGCCTCCGCGGTGGAGGAACCGGACGTGCACGCCCCGGAGAGAGCGAGCATCGGCACAGCGACGAAACGTCGAACGAAGGGCGTCATGGCAGGGCGGAGAGCAGGAGGTGGAGCCGCGCGGCGGCGAGCGAGGCTTCGCCACGGGCGAGCGCGAGCCGGATGTTGGCGGAGGCACGGGCGCGGCGGGCGCGCAGGACGTCAGGCAGCGTGCTCTGGCCCGCGCGCAGCAGCACGTCAGCCAGCCGCGCGGCCTCTTCGGCCTTGGGCACCAGGGACTCCTCGACGACGGAGAGCTGCGCGGCGGTGTGCTCGCGCTCATGGAACGCCAGGGCCAGCTCCGCGGCGGCGCGCAGCGCGGCTTCCTGGGCCTCGCCCTCCAGGCGCTCAGCGGCGGCGAGGAGCGCGCCACGCTCGCGCTGGCCAGCGTCGAACATCGGCGGCGTCACGCCCACCATCAACAGGCCACTGAGCCCGCCGTAGTACTCACGCACGCCCTGCGCGCCCACCGTCACCTGCCAGCCCCGCGCGGCCCGGACCTCCGCCGCGCGGGCCCGCTCCGCCACCCCCAGCAGCCGCCGGGCCTCCGCCTCTGGGAGCTCGGAGGCGCGCGCCAGCCACCGCGCTTCTTCGGAAGGTGGCGGCAAGGCCACCTCCGGCAGGGCCTCCGCGACCACCAGGTGCGCATCGGGCTGGCGGCCCACCAGCACCGCCAACGACAGCCGCGCGTGTGTCACCTCCGCCTCGCGCGCCAGGAGCGCCAGCCGGGCCTCTGCCTCGAAGCCCTCCGCCTCCGCCAGCTCCAACCGGGTGGCGCCGCCCAGCACCAGCGCCTCCTCGACGGAGGTGCGCAGCGCCCCCGCCAGCGTCGCTTCCTGCTCGGCCGTCGCCGCGGCCTGCTGGGCAGACCAGAGCGTCAGCCAGGCCCGCGCCACCTCCAGCCGTCGGTTCAGCAGCGCGGCCACGGCCTCCCGCTCCAGCGCCCGGGTCTCCGCGCTCGCCGCGTCGCGCTGGGCCCCCGCCAGGTTCGACAGGAAGAGCGGCTGCTCCACCGACACCGTCAGCTCGAAGCCCGAACCGTCGGGCTGGGCGCGGCGCCCCGGCACCACGCTGAGCGTGGGGTTGGCGGCGAGCCACGGCAGCCGCGCGTCCCACACGCGCCGCGCTTCCACGGCGCGCGCCAGGCTCGCGGGCAGCGCGGCCTTCGCGGCCATCGCCTGGGACTCGGCGAAGGTGAGCGGCGGGGACTCTTGCGCCGGAGCCGCGGCGAGGAGCGTGACGAGAAGGACCCACATGCGGCGCACCCTAGGGAGGGCGCCCGCATGCCGCTTGAGGGCATCCTGAGAGAATTCTCAGAGAACCCCTATTGGGTGGGGCGCTTGCGCGGCGCCGCCGCCTGTCTGCACGCCACCAGCAGCATCACGGTGAACGTGGCCACCAGCACGACGACCTCTTCCCAGTCCGCCAGCGGGTCCTCGTTCTCATTGAGCAGCGCCAGGCTGAGCAGGCACAGCACCAGGTGCACGGAGAACACCGGCAGGGACGCGCGGCCCAGCGCCTCCAGCACGCGGGGACGCAGCCAGCGGAACAGCTTGGGGCTCAGCCAGCTCGCCAGCAGCGCCACGGCCAGGAAGTTCACCAGCCGCACGGGCGCCAACGTCCACTTGTCGATGAGGGCGCCGTACAGGTCCAGGTCGATGCTGAAGATGCCCACCTGGTAGCGCATCAGCAGCAACGCCACGCTCACCACCAGCGCCCCGCTGAGCAGCACGGGCGAAACGGCCTCGCGCTTCTCCGGCGCCGTGGCACGGCCCACGCCCAGCCACACGCCCAGCACCCACAGGAACTGCCAGGCGAAGACGTCGAAGGCCCCTGACAGCTCGATGCGCAGCGGTGGCCACGGCAGCACCGGAATGAACACCAGCAAGTCGTAGAGCGAGCGCTTCAAGCCCAGCTGCGCCGACAACCACACCAGCCCGCTCAGACACAGGATGCGCGTCCACCCTCCCTTGCGCGCGCCCAGCAGGATGAAGGGCGTCAGCAACAGCAGCACGACGTAGAGCGGGAGGATGTCGAGCAGCGGCGGACAGTAGAGCAGGAACAAGCTGCTCCACAGCGCGGTGACGGGGTCCTCGTGGAAGAAGCCCAGCAGGTTGTGGATGGCGGGCCGGTGCGTCGCCATGCCCAACGTCCCGATGACCGCGAACGCGAAGGCCAGCAGCGCCACATGGTAGCCGTAGACCTTGAGCGCACGCTGCCAGAGGCTGCGCCACAGCACGTTCGGGTCCGCCACTTCGAGCTTGTTGGCGTACACCACGCCCACGAGGAACGCTGACAGGAAGACGAAGCCCTCGGCCGCGGAGACGAAGCCGAAGGGCTGGTTGCTGATCGTGTTCAGCCGCGTCGGCAGGTGCGTCAGCGTCATCAACACGAGCAGGATGCCGCGCAGGCTGTCGAACTCGGGTCTGCGGTTCATGGAGGCGAAGGTCGGCTTGAGGGGCGCTTGGGGCAGGTGGGCCGTCGAGGATGTCCTCAACGGAGGATTCCACACCGTGCATAGCCCATTCCGACAGGTCAGGCCCAGCGCCCGCCCGCGGCTCAGCCCAGCGCGTCGAGCAGGACCTTCACCGCGTCACGCGTCGGGCCCGAGGACGTGTCCACCACCGTCCTCAACATGCCCTTCGCCTGCCCCAGCGTCGCGGGCTCCACCTCTTCCAGCGCGGACAGCGCGGCCCCTCGCAGCTCTGGCGCATCCACCGAGGAGAGCTGGGTCTGCAGCAGCGACAGGGCCGGCTGCGCGGGCGCCCCCAGGCGCAGCAGCGCCACCGCGGCGCAGGCGGCCACGGAGGGATTCGCGTCCTGGAGGTGCCCCGCCACGGCCTCCTGCACGGCGGGCGACGCGGGGCCGGTGAGCCCCAGCAGCGACAGGGCCTCCACGCGAATGGCGGGCTCCGACGCCTCCAGTGCGCGGCGCATCGCCTCATGAAGGCCGGGGAGCGCGGGCAGCGCCCCACCCTTGCGGCGCGCGTCCTCCACCAGGCTCCGCAGCGATGTCAGGGCCAGGTAGAGCCGCGTGCCCTCCGCGGTCCGCGCCTCCTCCAGCAACGCGGGCGTGGCGACCTCCGGAGCCAGTGACGCCAGCGCGCCGAGCGACTCCAGCGCCGCGCCCGCCACGTCCTCCTCCGCCTTCAACAAGGGCACCAGGCGCGGCAGCAGGGGCACCGCGGCGTCCCCAACCCGCCCCACCGCGCCCGCCGCCGCGCGCCGGACCGCGGGATGCGCGTGGCCCAGCGCCGCCTCCAACGCGGCGAGCTGCGCGGGCGCGACGCGGCACACATTCGCCAGCACCAGCGCCGCGTCCTCCACCGCCGGGTGGCCCGCCTCCAGCCCCGTCAGGGCCGCCGTCACGGCGCGCACGGCGGCGTCCGCGAGCCGCGCCGGCGGAGGCCACCAGGCCAGCTGCAGCACGGAGAGGATGGGCCCCACCGCGGCGCCCGGCCGGGCCATGGCATCCAGGAGGAACTGGGCCGTCCGCTCCCGGAGGAGGTCGTCCTCCGCTCCCAGTGCGTCCCCCAACCACTCCTGGGCTTCCTCCTGCTCGGGCCCCGATGACGTGGAGAGCAGGACAACCCATTCATCGACCGAGCGGACGCGGTTCACCAGAGATTCCTCGAACGAAAATTGCCGGGTGGGACGCAACCCAGGCAAGGCTCGGGCGATAATCCCGCCAAGCTTCCCGATTTCCAAGAACGAGACTCCATCATGAGCTACCGCATCCGGTCGGGTGACACGCTGTCGGCACTCGCGAACCGCTACGGGACGTCCGTGTCCGCGCTCGCCAAGGCCAACGACATCAAGAATCCGGACCTCATCTACGCGGGCGCCACGCTCAAGATTCCGGGCCGCAGTGACGACTTCCAGGCGTCCGGCGGGGCCGCCGCGGGTGGTGCGAGCGGGGGCCGTGCGGGCGCCGCTGGCAACGCGGGCGCCGCGGGAACGGATCCAGGCCGCTTCGGCTCCAACGCGGAGCGGCTGGCCGCCTCGGCCCGCTCCATGGCGTCCAGCATGAACACGACCGGCTGGTGCGCCAAGGGCGTCAACCGGTCCCTCGCGGCCGCGGGCCTCCACGTCAACCCCCTGCCCTCCGCGTACATGTACGGGAACGTGCTGGCGCGCGACTCGCGCTTCCGCGAGGTGCGGCTCTCGGACGCGCAGATCCACCAACTCCCGCCGGGCGCCATCGTCGTCACCGACGCCTACAACCGGCCGGGCAACCCCCACGGCCACATCGCCGTCACCCTGGGCAACGGCATGGAGGCGAGCGACCACGTCGCGCGGCTCAGCACGGGTGGCACGCAGCGCGTCTTCATTCCCGTCTGAGCGGACTCCACACACAGTCCGCGTAACAGCGAGCGCAGTACACACGCACGCTCCGTAACTGGCTAGGCTACGCGCGCCACGGGTCCACCGGGCGCCGCCGCCAGCAGTGGCAGCGCATCCAGGTCAGGACCCGCGGCTGCACGGCGGGCCCGTCATGGCCCTCTCACTGCCCGGCACCACCGGGCACAGGAGAACCTGGATGCGCGCATCGAAGAATCCCCAGCGCTTGCTGCACGCGGCACTCCTCTGCGCCCTGTCCTGGAGCGGCCAGACGCTGGCCTCCGGCGCGGAGGCGCTTGCCCCCGCCGGCGCGAAGGCGCGGCCCCATCCCCAGAACGCGAAGGCCCTGCTGCACGAGGAGCGCCTCCTCGCGTCCGAGCCGCACCTCACTCCGCCGCCGCTGCCCGACTGTCCCGGGATGATTGACAACGGCGTCGTCCGGCTCGGCGTCGCGCCCGCGGGGCACCTCAACCTCCCCTGTCCCACCAACCCCATCTCCAGCGGCACCTTCGGCACGCGCACGATTGGCCTGCGCTACCTGCCCACCAACGGCGAGGCCGCCGCGCCAGGCAGCGCGTGTGAAGGCTGGGGTGTCGCGAGCGCCGACCTGGGCATCTCCGGCCACAGCTCCGCGGACTGCGGCGCGTCCTCCAACCTCACGGTGGAGCTCAACGCGCCGTCTCCCATCTCCACCATGTCCGTCGTCCGCGTGGGGAACACGTTCCGGGTGACGCACATCTACAGGCCGTCGCCCGTGACGAACCACCTGTACCAGGTGGACGTCCTCATCGAAAACATCGGCACGGCCTTCGTCTCCGACCTGCGCTACACGCGCGGCATCGACTACGACATCCTGCCCAACACCTTCTCCGAGTACGTCACCGTCGCGGGCACCGCGGGCAACCCCTGGGTTGTGGGCGCGGTCGACAACAACTTCGTGTCGCTGGACCCGCTGGCCCTCAACTATTCGCTCATGGGCGGCACGGGGGACTTCTCCAACGTGGGGCCCGGTGACCTGGGCGCGCAGCTCGACTTCCGGTTGGGCGCGCTCGCCGTGGGACAGGTCCTCTCCTTCCGCATGTTCTACGGCGCCGCGGGCAACGAGCCGGACGCGCTCAGTGCCCTGTGGGCCGTGGGCGCGAGCACGTACTCGCTGGCCAAGGGGAACTGGAACGGCACCGGGGATCCGCTGAGCCCCACCGGCGCCCCCACGGGGACGTTCGGCATGACCACCGGCCAGCCGAACACCTTCATGTTCGGCTTCCGCCCGCCGGAGTCGCCGACGAGCTGCACGGTGGAGTGCCCCGGCTTCCTGTCCCATGGCGTCTACACCGTGGACCACGCGGGCACCCTGGACCGCTGCGTCGTCAACGGCCAGTACGCGAACAACACCGTGGCCGTCACCTCCCTGTTCGGCGAACGCGTCGAGTTCACCTGCAACGACTACGGCAGCCCGCACGGCAATCCGTGCAATGTCGGTCCCGGCGCTGACACCTGCAACCTGGCGGCCTTCCAGAGCCTGTGCAGCAGCCCGGCGTTCGCGCGGTACTGCCTGTAGGCGACGCCGCGCTCAGACCTTCAAGCTCGACGGCGGCGGCGCGTCCGGAACGCGCCGCCGCAGGAGCGAAGCGCCCACCAACAGCGCGACGCCCGCCGCCACCGCCCCACTGGTGAAGGGCGCACCGGGCCCTATCCGTGAGTAGAGGAAGCCGCTCCACACCGGCCCCACCACGCGCGCGAGCCCGCCCGCCGACTGCACCACGCCCAGCACCCCGCCACGCAGCTCGCGCCCCGCGAACCCGGAGGCCAGGCTGGCCATCAGCGGCTGCAACAACCCCGTCCCCGAGCCCACCAGCACCATGGCCAGCACCAACATGGCCCCGTGGCTCGCTGCGGCGATGCACGTGAGCCCGGTCCCCATGCACGCGGCGCCCACCAGCACCAACGTGGTGTCCCGGACCCGACGTGTCAGCCAGCCGATGACGAAGGCCTGAAGCACGAAGGTGACCAGGCCCATCAACGCGAAGAGCCGACCGATCTCCAGCTCGCCCCAGCCGAACCGCGCCTGGGCCAGCAACCCCAGCGACACCTGGAGGTTCGTCATCCCGATGAACACCAGGAACGTCAGGGCCAGCACCGCGCCCAGCCCGGGCCGGGCCAGGACGTCGGACAGCCGCACCCGGGGACGGCCTGGCTCCTCGTGCCGCTCCGCCCGCGGGCGGTGCGTCTCCGGAAAGAAGAAGAACACGCCCAGCATCGCCGCCGCCGCCATCACCGCGCCCGCCAGCGGTGGCGCCCAGGCGCCATGCACATGGAGGACGCTGCCGATGACGGGCCCCAGCACCATGCCCAGGCCAATGCCCGCGCCGACGAGGCCCATGGCCGCGGCCCGCCCACGCTCCTCCGTGACGTCCGCCACCGCCGCCTGACACGCCGCCAGGTTGCCCGCGGTGGCACCCGCGAGCAGCCGCGACGCGAACAACCACGGCAGCCACTGGACGTGGGTGGAGTACGCGAACAGGGCCATGGAGATGGCATTGCCCAGCAGGCTCAGCAGGATGACGGGACGGCGCCCCACCCGGTCCGACAGCCGCCCCAGCACCGGCGAGGCCACGAGCTGCGCGAGGGAGAACAACGCCAACAGCACGCCCGCCGTCGTGGCCGTCCCGCCCATGGACTCCACGTAGAACGGCAGCAATGGGATGATGAGGCCGAAGCCCACCAGGTCCAGGAACACCGTGACGAAGACGAGCGCCCGTACCCGTCGCTGCACGTTCCGGGGCACGGGAGAAGTCCATGATGGCGGGGGCATATGCCAGATGATTGACGCCCCTGCCCGCCAGGGGAACAGGTTTCGCGTCCGGCGAATGGCCAGCTTCAGCCATGATAGCCTTTACATCCCCGAAAACCCTGCACACCGACAGGGACCCAGCCTCGGGGATTGAGAGGAACGTCACCATGTCTTCCCGCCGACACCGTCTGTCCTGGAGCGTCGCCGTCCTGCTGGCCTTCGCGGCGACCGCCGCGAGCGCGGAGTCCCCTGAGCCCAACGTCGCCGTGGCGAGCGCGGCGGAGTGCTCGCAGAGCGTGCAGTCCGACGCGGAGTTCAGTGAGGGCGACCTCTCGGGCCTCGCCTGTGTGACGGTCCGGTGCAGCTCCGACCAGGAGTGCCGTAACGCGTGCCCCACGGCGCGCACGGCGACGTGCTCCTTCAATGCGTGCAGCTACACGTACAGCGGCGGTGGAGGCGGAGGCGGCGGTCCGACGTGTCCGTCGACCCGGTGCATTGATGACGCGGACTGTGTCTGCCGCGGCGTCCAGGGGTACTGCGCGAACCGGGCCTGCGCCTACTGAGACGCACTGCCCGCCAGGGTCCGCCTCAGCGCCGCTTCGCGGGAGGCGGGCCCACGGGCCTGGGGACCAGCAGGTCCTCGAAGAGGGAGAACACCTGCTCCGCCCCACGCTGGAGCGCCGGCACCCCGCTGTGCGCCCACTGTTCTAGCAGCCACCCATCCGTGGCCTGTCCGATGCCCATGAGGGACGTGAGCAGCAGGGACTCCGGCATATCGCCACGCACCGCGCCCAGCGCGCGCCCGTCCTCCAGGACACGCTGGAACCACGCCACCAGCGGCCCTTCGAAGCGCAGCCACGCCTCCTGGAGCTTCGGATGGGTGCGCGCCTGCGACATGCTCCGGAGGAGCCGGGCCGAACGCTCGTCGTTCACGATGTGCGTCGTCAGCGCGAAGTAACGCGCACGCAGGGCGCGCCAGAAGCCGTCCGCGTCCGCGGGCCGCTGCCAGGCGCCGAAGCGCCGCGCCAGCGTATCCAGCGTGAGGGCCAGCACGGCGGCGTACAGGTCGTCCTTGCCCTCGAAGTAGTAGTACGCGACGCCCTTGGAGAAGCCCGCGCGCTCCAGGATGCGGTTGTAGGAGGCCCCATCGAAGCCGTGCTCCGCGAACTCCTCCGCGGCCACGTCGAGGAGTGTCTGTCTGCGCTCGGGGTCGAGCCTGCTGGCGCGGGGACGGGGCATCGGACGCAGCGCTTCTATCAGGATGCGTCAGGCGTGTCGCCGAGCGCCGCGTGATGCAACTGGTGCCACGCGGCGATGGCGCGGTCCGCCCGGACGAGCGTCCCGTGCGTCAGCGCTCCCGAGCGAGGCAGGCTGGAGCGAACCATCCGGTAGTCGTCTGGCTGGATGAAGCGGAACTCGAACGCAATCGCCAGCCGGGCGGCGAGCCACCGCAGCCCTGGCAGCCGGACGTATCGCTGATGGAAGCGCGCCGCGATCCACGTGTGCTCGACATCCACGGGCGTGCAGACCACGGCGGCGTCCAGCCGGGGCGAGAAGCGCAGGTGGAGCACGCCCGGATAGCCCACGTCGATGTCGAACCGGAACCCCGTCCCAGGCGGACGCGCCTCCTTGCGCAGCCAGCCGACGGTGCGGATGGCCCCCGCATCCACATGGACCTCGTAGGGGTCCAGCCGCGTGTAGCCCGGCGGGACATAGCGCCGGTGCGCGAAGGGGAAGTGGTGGAGGTCCATCATCCCCTCCATGACCCGGGTGAAGCGCGCGTTCCAGACCTCCTCCACCGCGGCGCTGCTCGAATCAGGCTCCGGCGCGTCCGCGAGCCAGGGCAGCGCGGGAAGGGCTTCTGGCGCCCGGCCCCCCAGCCACGCCCAGATGAACCCATGTGCCTCCCGCACCGGATGCAAGCGCAGCGCGAGCCCACGCGAGGGCTTCGCGTCAAGGCCCTCACAGGGCATGGCCAGACAGGCGCCGCCTCCGTCGTACCGGAAGCCGTGGTAGGGGCACTCGAGCGCCCCCCGCCGCACGCGTCCAAGCCCGAGGTCCGCGCCCCGGTGGGGACAGGCCGCATCCGCGCAGTGGGCCTCGCCCGCGGCGTCCCGCCAGAGCACGAGCCGCCGCCCCAGGCGCTGGATTCCCAAGGGCCGTCCCGCCCCGAGCGCCGGTGACCGCGCCACCGCGTACCAGTGCGCCGCCCACTGTTCGGCGTGCTTCGAGCCCGTCGCTTCATTCATCGAACACCCACCCTAGACCGTCAGTTGGACCACTGGTCTAATACTGACGACCGGCCTGGGGGCTCGCAACCGAAAACGCGCGGGAGTGCCTGCCTGGCCGGCTCAGGACGCTTCCGGACTTGGAGGGAAGCGCGACAGCAGCTTGTGCACGGCGTCGTTGATCTTCTTCTGGAGCTCATCGGGAGACAGGTCGCGGTGGAGCTCCGCCTGGGCGGTGCCGCGCCAGACCAGCCGCTGCTCGCGGGCATCCACGCCGTCGAGGATGAGCGTGCCCACGTCATATTCGCGGACGTAGGTGCGCGGCCCTCCCATGCCGTACGGATAGCCATAGGGCCCGTAGAAGGAGCTCCATGGGCTCCAGTACGGGCCCCAGGGGTAGCCATAGAAAGAGTCCACCGTGTCGATGGACACCTTGGTGTCGATGGCCCCCTGCCATCCCACGAAGAAGTCCGGGTCCGCGCCCATGTCCACCTTCTGGTAGCCGCGCGCCTTCAGCTCCTGGTCCACCGCCATGCGCACGCGCACGTCGACGATGTCGTTGTAGACGCGGGCGTCCTTGCCCTGGGGCTGCGGCAGCCAGGCGTAGCGGCGGAAGTCCTCGATTCGCTCGACGGCGCTGGGGTCGTAGTTGGTGTTGACGCGGATGCCCGAGCAGGCCGCCAGCGCCAGCCCCAACAGCACGGGGGTGATTCGGAACAACAGCCGCATGGGAGCCTCCAGGATGTCGGGGCGCGGACACATCGCGGCACCGGCTCCCTGCAAACCTAGGCGTCCGTCACGCGACCCTCGGGTACGGCCCGCACGTCCGGCGACTGTGGCGGAGCGGGGCCGAGCGGAAGGTCTGCCCGCTCGGGATGAAACCGCTGAATCCGTTGTTCGGCCCGCGCCTTCGGATGTCAGACCGTCTATATCCCCGGTCTTCGGCTCGCAGCCCCTTGTTTCAGGAGCAACCCTTGACACCTCCCCACCGACGATTCCCCGGCGCCAGGCATGTGCTGGCCTCCGCGTGCACCACGGCCCTGCTCACCTCCTGCGCGTCCTCCACCTCCGCGGAGAAAGCCGCGCCGCCCGCCCCTGTCGCCGCGGCGCCCGCCGCGCCGCCCGCGTCCAAGCCGAAGCCCACGTATGGGACCTTCGGCTTCGACTCCTCCGGCATGGACCGCGACATCGCGCCGGGCGACGACTTCTACGGCTTCGCCAACGGCGCCTGGGTGAGGCGGACGGAGATTCCGCCGGACCGCTCCAGCTACGGCATGTTCACCACGCTGGCGGAGCAGGCGGACCAGCGCAACCGCGAGCTCATCGAGGCGCAGCGCCAGGCCCCCGCGGGCAGCGAGGCCCGGAAGGTGGGAGACCTCTTCGCCAGCTTCATGGATGAGGCGGCCATCGAGGCCAGGGGCGTGACGCCGCTCAAGCCGGAGCTGGAGCGCATCGCCGCCATCGGGCAGCGCGAGCAGCTGGCCACGGTGCTGGGCGCCACCCTGCGCGCGGACGTGGACGCGCTCAACATGGGCGACGTCACCACGGACCGGCTCTTCGGCCTCTGGGTCGCCGAGGACCTGAACGAGCCGTCGCGCTACGCCCCCTACCTGCTGCAAGGCGGCCTGTGGCTACCCGACCGGGACTACTACCTGGCCGACAGCCCGCGCTTCACGGAGCTGCGCGAGCGCTACCAGGCGCACATCGCGGCGATGCTGAAGCTGGCCGGCTTCGATGACGTGGAGACGCGCGCGGGCCGCGTCTTCGCCCTGGAGCGGAAGATGGCCCAGGCGCACGTGTCGCAGGTCGACACGCGGGACATCTCCAAGGCGAACAACCCCTGGCCGCGCGCGGAGTTCACGAAGCGCGCGCCCGGCCTCGCGTGGAAGGCGTTCTTCGCCGCCGCGGGACTGGGCACGCAGGAGCAGTTCATCGTCTGGCAGCCGAGCGCGCTGACGGCCCTGTCGAAGCTCGCCCAGAGCGAGCCCCTGCAGGCGTGGAAGGACTACCTGGCCTTCCACGCGGTGGCCCGCGCGGCGCCGTACCTGCCCAAGGCCTTCGTCGACGAGAGCTTCGCCTTCAACGGCAAGACGCTGACCGGAACGCCGGCCCTGAAGGAGCGCTGGAAGCGTGGCGTGGACGCCACCAACCACTCCATGGGCGAAGCGGTGGGCAAGCTCTACGTGGCGAAGCACTTCCCGCCGGAGGTGAAGGCGGAGGCGGAGGCCATGGTCCGCAACATCATCACCGCGTTCGAGAAGCGCATTGACGCGCTGACGTGGATGTCGCCCGACACGCGGACCCGCGCCAAGGAGAAGGTGGGCACGCTCCAGGCGAGCATCGGTCACCCGGAGAAGTGGCGTGACTACTCGGGGCTCGACATCGTGGCCGGTGACGCCTACGGCAACGCCGAGCGCGCCGTCCGCTTCGAGTACCAGCGCAACGTCGCCAAGCTGGACCAGCCCGTGGACCGGAAGGAGTGGTACATGGTGCCGCAGCTGGTGAACGCGCTGAACTCACCGCAGCAGAACTCCATCATCTTCCCGGCCGCCATCCTCCAGCCGCCCTTCTTCGACGCGAACGCGGACCCGGCCGTCAACTACGGCGGCATCGGCGCGGTCATCGGTCACGAAATCGTCCACAGCTTCGACGACGTGGGCGCGAAGTTCGACGCGCGCGGCAAGCTGGAGAACTGGTGGACGAAGGAGGACGAAGCGAAGTTCCAGGCCGCGGGGAAGGCCCTGGCGGCGCAGTACGACGCCTACCGCCCGCTGCCGGACCTGGCTGTGAATGGCGAGCTGACGCTGGGAGAGAACATCGCGGACATGGCGGGCGTGGCGGTGGCCCATGACGCCTACCAGCTCTCCCTGGGCGGCAAGCCCGCGCCTGTCATCGACGGCTACACCGGCGACCAGCGCTTCTTCCTCGGCTTCGGACAGGTGTGGCGCACCAGCTACCGCGAGCCGTACCTGCGCCGCATCATCATGACGGACGGCCACTCGCCGGGCCCGTACCGCACCGCCACCGTGCGCAACCTCGATGCCTGGTACGGCGCGTTCGACGTCAAGCCCGGGCAGACGCTGTTCCTGGCTCCCGAGCAGCGCGTCCGCATCTGGTAGACGTCATTTGACGGCGAGGGGTGCCGGCCCGGCTTGCAGGCGCGCGGCCGTCGCTCCCGCGTTGGCGGTTCGAATTCAATATCAGCCCTGAGGTCGTTTGAGATGTCTCACCTGGCAAGCAAGGGCCCCGTGCTCGAAACGCCGCGTCTCCTCCTGCGGCCTCCCCTGGCCGAGGACCTGGATGGCTTCGCCGCGCTGTCGGCCGACCCGGAGTCGGCGCGTTTCATCGGAGGCGTCCAGCCGCGGTTGATGGCGTGGCGCAACCTGTATGCGATGGCGGGCGCGTGGTCGCTCCAGGGCTTCGCGATGTTCTCCGTGCTGGAGAAGTCCACGGGCGCGTGGGTGGGACGGGTAGGCCCGTGGAAGCCGGAGGGCTGGCCGGGAACGGAGATTGGCTGGAGCCTGCTCCGCGAGTTCTGGGGCCGGGGCTACGCCACCGAGGCGACGGCGGCGACCATGGACTGGGCCTTCGACCACCTGGGCTGGACCGACGTCATCCACTGCATCGTGCCGGAGAACACCCCGTCCCAGCAGGTCGCGCTCCGGCTGGGGTCGCGCGTGCTGGGCCCGGCACACATGCCACCGCCGCACGACACGATCCGCGTCGACCGCTGGGGGCAGAGCCGCGACGAGTGGCGCGCTCGACGCAAATAGGCGGCGCGTAGCGCCAGAGCAGGGTCCGCCTGCCCGTCCCCTGGGGTGGCTGGCACCCAAATCGCCAGGAAAGACGGGAAGTTGAGGGACTAGCCAAGCGCATGTTACGACCGGCGATGGCCAATCCCTCCTCCCCCGTATTGGCCATTCGGAGCCGGGTTTCCATGAGCGAGCGCAACGACGTCCCGAGGACCACTGTTCCCGTGGCCCCCCTGCCTGTGTCTGGCGCGCCCGCGAGCCCCAACGCTCCGGCCCCTGAGACGTCGGCCCAGGCCACCGCCGCGCCCGCTGCCGCCGCCAACACCCGCGCCGAGGATGAAGCGCGCGAGCGCATCGCCTCCCTGGAGCGCGAGGCCAAGGCCCTCAGCGTCTCGGAGCCCCACTCGGCGGCGCTGCTCTTCCATGAGGTGGGCCTGCTCTGGGAGGAGCCGCTCAAGAATCCGCGCAACGCCGCGGTGGCGTTCCAGAACGCCTACAAGCTGGCGCCGCGCTACCTCGTCAACATCCGCGCGGCCCGCCGGCTCTTCGCGGACGTGGGCAACTGGCAGATGGTGCTCCAGTTGATGGACGCGGAGCTGGCGGCCACCGACGACGCGCGCCACCAGGCCGCGCTGCTCTTCGAGAAGGGCATCATCCTCCAGGAGCGCCTGTCGCGGGACGAGGAGTCCGCCGCGTGCCTGAAGCAGTGCCTGGAGCGCCGGCCCACGGACGTCGTCGTCCTCACCCAGCTCGAGTCCGTCTACGCCGTGCGCAATGACGCGCCCGCGCTGGTGGAGGTGTACCGGCTGATCGCCGCCGCCGTGCAGCAGCCGGCGCTGCGCGCGCACTACCTCACCGCCGCGGGCCTGCTGCTGGAAGAGCGGCTGAAGCAGAAGGAAGGCGCCGCGGCCCTGTTCCGCGAGGCCTTCGCGCTGGACCGGTCGGACCTCCTGCTCCTGGCGGCCATGAAGCGGCTGGCCGAGCGCGAGGGCCGCGTGGATGAGCTGCTCGCCGCGCTGGGTGCGGAGGCCGCCGCGCTGGGCGCGCAGGCGGCGCCCGCGTACCTGCAGATCGCCAAGGTCTACGAGCGCAACAACCGCAAGGACGACGCGCTGGCCGCGCTGCTCGCCGCGCGGCAGGTGTCCCCCAACGAGCCGCTGGTGCTGAGCGAGCTGGCCGGCATCTACGAGACGCAGGGCCGCTTCGAGGAGCTGGCGGACGTGCTGCTGGCGCGCGTGGGCTCGCTCAACGACGAGAGCGAGCTGGTGGCCACCAACCTGCGGCTGGCCGCGCTGTACGAAGAGGACCTCAAGCGCGAGTCGGACGCGGCGGCGCGGTATCAGGCCATTGTCGCCCGCATCCCCGGCCACGCGGCGGCGCTGGCGGGCCTGGGCAAGCTGTACTACCGCATGCAGGACTGGGAGCGGCTGGTCGCCGTCTTCGACGCGGAGGTCGCCGCCGCCGAGGACGCGAAGCAGAAGGCCGCGCGCATGTACAAGGCGGCCGAAATCCTGGAGGAGCGGCTGGGACGGCAGGAGGACGCCATCTCCCGCTACAACACCTGCCTCCAGTTGCAGCCGGGCTACCTCCCCGCGCAGAAGGCCCTCACGCGCCTCTACGAGCGCCAGGGCCGCTTCGCGGAGCTGGTGGCCATGTACGAGCAGGACCTGCTCCAGACGAGCGACCGGGATCAGCTCATCACCACGCTGAACAAGATGGCGGTGGTGTACGAGGACCGGCTGGGCGATCTGGACCACGCCATCGAGTGCATGAAGCGCATCCTCGACCTGGCGTCGGACCACCTGCCCACCATCCGCAACCTCGCGCGGCTCCATGAGCGGGCCAGCCGCTTCCGCGAGCTGCTGGAGACGCATGACCTGGAGGCGTCGCTCGCGGGCGACACCAAGCAGGTGCTGTCGCTGCTGCACCGCAACGCGGAGATCCTGGACGAGCACCTCAAGGACCGCGCGGGTGCCATCGCCGCGTATGAGCGCGTGCTGGCGCTGTCCCCGTCCTACCTCCCCGCGCTCAAGGCGCTGGGCCGCCTGTACGCGCAGGATGGCCGGTGGGAGAAGCTGGTGGACATGTACCGGGCGGAGTCGGAGAGCTCCGCGTCCACCGAGCAGGCCGCCGCGCTCATCTACAAGATTGGCGAGCTGTACGAGCAGCGGCTGAACCAGGACAACGAGGCCATCGCTTCATACAACGAGGCGCTGATGCTGGCGCCCAGCTACTTCCCGGCGCTGCGCGCGCTGGCCCGCATCTACCGCGCGCAGGCCGCGTGGGAGAGCCTGGTGGAGGTGCTTCGCGCGGAGGCCGCCAACCGCACCGACCCGCTGGAGCGCGCCAACGCCCTCTACCAGGCGGCGGCCATCTGGGAAGAGCAGCTGCTGCGGCCCGAGCTGGCCATCGACACGTATCAAGAGGTGCTGCGCCTGACGCCGGCCCACGCCGCCACGCTGCGCGCGCTGGAGCGGCTGTACCTGGCGCAGGACAACGTGAAGGAGCTGGTCGGCATCCTGGACCGCGAGACGCAGGTGGGCAGCACGTCCGCGGCCAAGGTGACGGCGTACCTGAAGCTGGCGCGGCTGTACCTGGACCGCTTCCAGGAGCCCTCACGCGCGGCCCAGTGCTGCGAGGCCGTGCTGGCGCTGGACGCCGGCAACCTCACCGCCCTCACGCTGCTGGAGCGCATCCGCGCCTCGGACCGGCCGCGCCGCGCCGAGCTGCGCCAGCGCATCGCCGACCGGGTGACTGACCCGCGGCTGGCCACGGCCCTGCGGCTGTCCGCCGCCGTGGACCTGGACCGCAGCCCCGCCGAGGGCACGCTGGAGGCCTACAAGCGCGCGTTCGAGGCAGACCCGGGTGATGCGCGGCTGGCCTTCCTGCTGGAGCGCGGCCTGCGGCAGGCGGGTGACGCCGCGGGGCTGGCGCGCATGTACACCATGCGGCTGGCATCCGCGCAGGACGCCGACGAGGCCCTGGAGATGCTGCTGCGCACCGCCGAGCTGGCGGACACGCGCTTCAATGATTTGGAGCGGGCGGCGGCGCTCTACCGGCAGGCCCTGGAGCTTCAGCCGCAGTGCCTGCCCGCGCTTCAGGGGGCTCGCCGCGTGGCCTTGAAGCGGGGCGACTTCGCGGGCGCCCGCGCCGCATGGGAGGCCGAGGCCCGGGTGTCGCGAGATCCGCGCGGCGCCATCGAGGCGCTCCTCGGCGCGGCGAAGCTGGCCGTGGGCCGGCTGAATGACCCGGACGGCGCCACGGCGCTGTACCGGCAGGCGCTGGAGAAGGATCCGCTGCACGCGGGCGCGCAGGCGGGCCTGGAGGAGCTGCTGGCGCAGCGCGGTGGCTCCGCGGACCTGGCGGCCCTGCAGGAGCGGCGCGCCGAGGCGAAGCTGGCGCAGCGGGACGGGCTGGCGGCGGCCACGGCGTTCATCAGCGCGGCGCGGCTGCACCACTCCGCGCTGAATGACGGCGCGCGGGCGCTGGCGCTGCTGGAGAAGGCGCTGTCGGCGCAGCCGGGGCACCCGGAGGCGCTGGAGCTGCGGGGCGCGCTGCTGCTGGAGGCGCAGCAGTACCCCGAGGCCGCGGCCATGCTGAGCCAGCGCGTGCAGCTGGGCGGCGACCCGCGCGTCCTGGCGCAGCTCCACATGACGCTGGGGAACCTGTACGCGGCGCACCTCAACGACCCGAGCCGGGCCGCGGCGCACTACCAGACGGTGCTGGCCACCCTGCCCCGTCACCTGGAGGCGCTGGAGCGGCTGGCCGGGCTCCACACGCAGGCGCGCAACTGGGCGGGCGCGGTGGACTGCCTGCACAAGCTGCTCCAGCAGGAGCTGCCGCCAGAGCCGCGGGCCCGCTTCACGCTGGAGCTGGCGCGCACGTATGACGAGGGGCTGGGCGACGCGGGGGCGGCCACCCCGCTCTACCGCCGAGCGCTGGAGCTGTCTCCGGGCAACCCCACCCTGGTGGACCGGCTGGTGGTCCTCTACGAGCGCGCGCGCAACCTGCCGGAGCTGGCGCAGCTCCTGGAGGCCCAGGCCGCGGGCCCGCTGGCCGCGGAGCCCAAGCGCGCCGCGACGCTGCGGATGCGGGCCGCGGACCTGTACGCGGGGCCGCTGTCCGAGCCCGCGCGCGCCACCGCGCTGTACCGGCAGGTGGTGGACGGTGATGGCGCGAACCTCCAGGCCCGCGCGGTGCTCGCGGAGCTGTACGCGCGGGACTCGGCCTCGGTGCCGATGGCCATCGAGGAGCACCGGCAGATCCTCCGGCAGGACCCGACGCGCGTGGACAGCCTGCATGCGCTCTTCAAGCTCTGGGAGGGCCTGAAGCAGCTCGACAAGGCGTTCTGCGCGGCGGCGGCGCTGCACTTCCTGCGCTCCGCCAACGAGGTGGAGCTGGCCTTCTACATGGAGGCCCGCACGCGGCTGGCGCAGGAGGCGCGCGAGGCGCTGACGCACACGGACGTGGACTCGGTGCTGATGCACCCGGGGGCCCGGGGCCCGCTGCTCGAGGTGCTGCGCGCCATGGGTGAGCACCTGGAGAAGGTGTACCCGCCCAACTTCGACATCGTGGGTGTCAACCCGAAGGCGGACCGGCTCAAGCCGGACTCGGCCGTGTACAAGGCCATCCGCGCCGTGGCGCAGGTGTTCGGCGTGGAGAGCTTCGAGGTCTACCAGGCGCGGCGCGGGCTGACGGTGCTGGAGACCACGGAGCCCATGTCGGTGTGCATTGGTCAGGACGTGGTGCGGCGCTTCAACGCGCGCGAGCAGAAGTTCCTCCTGGGCCGCGCAGCGCTGGGGCTGCTCAACAAGACGGCGGTGCTGGAGAAGCTGTCGCAGGGAGAGACGGCGGACCTCTTCGGCAGCGCCATCCGCCTGCACGCGCCGCAGTTCAGCGCGCTGGGCCGGCGCAACGACGAGTCGGTGAAGCAGCTCAAGCGGGCCTTCCCGCGCAAGGCGCTCAAGGCGCTGGAGAGTCCGGCGATGTCGCTGGGCGAAGCGCAGAAGGTGGACCTGGCGCCCTGGCTGGAGGCCATCGACTACTCGGCGGACCGCGCGGGCCTGCTGATGTGCGCCGACGTGGCGGTGGGCCTGGGCATGGTGCTGCGCGAGGACCCGAACTTCGCGGGCGCCCGGCTGGATACGCCCGAGCCCATGATTCAGGCCGTGCGCGAAGTCGAGCGCCTGCGCACGATTCTGGCGTGGGCCTTCACGGACGACTTCTTCCGGCTGCGCCAGCGGCTGGGCTTGGGGCTGTAGGCGCTCCTGGAGCGCGGCGGGAGCCCTACTCCCGCCGCACCACCGCGCCCTCTGGCAGGCCGGTGATGATGCGCGTCAGGGCGTCATCCACGGGCCCGCGCTGGGCGGACTCCACCGTCACCTTCACCCGGTAGTCCTTGGCCGTGTCGAACTCCGGGTAGGAGCCGATGGCCACATGCGGCATGTCGAGCGCCACCCGGTCCAGCACGGCGGCGATGTCGCTTTCGCCCAGCCGGAGGTAGAGGCTGCTCACCGCCACGGGCGACCCGCCCAGCCGCGCGAGCACCGTCTCCAACTGCATCCGGAACAACTGCGGCACGCCGGGCAGCAGGAAGACGTCGTCCACGGTGAGCACGGGGAACCAGGTGCTGGACTGGTGCAGCAGCACGGCGCCCTCCGGGGCATCCGCGAGCCGCAGGGCTTCCGGTGTCACCTGCCGCTCCTCGGTGGCGCGGGACATGATGAGGTCCAGCATCTCCTGCAGGCGCACCACCTTCCGCCCCATGGCCAGGGCCACCGCGCGCACGGTGACGTCGTCATGGGTGGGGCCGATTCCGCCGCTCGTGAAGACGTAGCGCGCCTTGCGCCGGGCCCGGGACACCGCGTCCACGATGGCGTCCACGTCGTCGAGGACCGTCTCCACCGAGAGCAGCGGGATGCCCACCTCACGCAGGCGTTGGATGAGGTGCGGCCCGTTCAGGTCCTGGACCTTCGCCGTCAGGACCTCGTTGCCGATGATGACCGCCGCTGCGCCAGTCCGCTCCATAAGGGGCGGGATTCTAGTCGAATCCGATTGGGAATGGTGCTGCGTCACGGCCGCGTCAGGTTCGCCCCGGAGGTGCTGAGCGACGCCTTGGCGCCCCCCGTGTCAGAGAAGGAGTCACCTTGTTGGCTAACGTGCCAATCTGACCAGGCTCCGGAGAGGAACTTCCATGCGCGTACTCATCTCCACCTACGGCACCCGAGGTGATGTTCAACCCTTCGTCGCGCTCGCCAAGGCCCTGATGGCGCGTGGCCATGTCGTGGCGCTCTGCACGCCCACGGGGTTTCGCGGCATGGTGGAGCGCCACGGCGTTCCGTACGCGCACATGGACAACGCGGTGCTGGAGCTGACGGAGGCGGTCCTTCGCGCCCCCACGCGCGCCGAGCAGCGGCGGCTCTTCAAGGGGTTCGGCGCCATCATCCGGGCGGGCCTGGAGGACGAGTGGCGAGCGGCGCGGGAGCTCGAGCCGGACGTCCTCGTGTACCACTCCAAGGCGCTCGGCAGTCACCACATCGCGGAGAAGCTCGGGGCCGCCGAGCTGCTGGCGATGCCGCTGCCGCTGACTCCGACGCGAGAATTTCCAGTACCGATGATCCCGAGCTTTCGGCTCGGCGGATGGCTCAACGCGCTGAGCTACCGCCTCATCACGTTGGCCAACGTGGTCTGGGCTGGCGCGACCAACGACTTCCGGGTGAAGACCCTGGGCCTCGCGCCGCGCTCACGCTTCGCCGACCCGATGATGAAGGCCGATGGCTCCGCGGTGCCGGCGCTGTACGCGTACAGCGAGCAGTTGCTGCCGCGGCCCGCGGACTGGCCTCCTCATGTGCAGGCGACGGGCTGCTGGTTCCTCGACGAGACGGATGGCTGGACGCCGCCCGCCGAGCTCCAGGCGTTCCTGGAGGCAGGGCCGCCTCCCGTGTACGTCGGCTTCGGCAGCATGGGCGCGGCGCACGCGGAGGCGCGTGGCGCCACCGTGTTGAAGGCCCTGGCCTTGACTGGCGAGCGCGCGGTGCTGGCCACGGGCTGGGGAGGCTTGAAGACGGCCGCGCTGCCGCCGGACGTCTTCAGGCTGGAGGCCGCGCCGCATGACTGGCTGTTTCCTCGAATGAGCGCGGTGGTGCATCACGGCGGGGCCGGCTCCACCATGGCGGGCTTGCGCGCTGGCAGGCCCACTGTCATCTGCCCCTTCCTTGGCGACCAACCGTTCTGGGGGCACATCGTCCAGCGCGCGGGCGTCGGGCCCTCGCCGGTGCCCCAGAAGGCGCTCACGGCCGAACGTCTGGCGGAGGCCATCCGCACGGCGCTGTCCCCAACGGTGCGGGCTCAAGCAGCGGCGCTGGGCGAACACATCCGCGCGGAAGACGGAACCACGCGCGCCGTGCAGCTCATCGAGCAGGAGCACGCCCTGTGGAGTCGCCGCCACGCGGTGACTTGACGCAAGCCCTTCACAGCGCACCCGCGCGCCACGGGCCTTGGACGCTGGCGCCGGTGGTCTCGAAGGCGGTCAACCCGTGCCGTGCTTGAACTCGCCTTCACTGTCCGTTAGCGTTCAATCCACGCAACGCCGGGAGAGTGAAGTGCGCATCCGTGACGCACAGGTCGAAGCACTGCGCGACGTCAGGGAGACGAACTTCATCGAAGAGCTGGTGATGCACCTGCACACCCACTTCCCGGATGAGGTCAAGGACGTCCCCGGGGACTCGCTACGACAGGAGCTCCGGAAGGGGCTGACGCGCGCCCGCGGTTACGGGCTCGCCAGTGGCGAGCTGCAGACGCGCTTCGTCGGGCTCGCGGCCCTCTTTGGCTGGGCTTTCGACCTGGACGAGCCCTGGGTGGCGGAGGCCCTCTCCGACACGACCTTTGAACCCGATGAGCGGATGAACAGGGTCGAGACCCGCTTCCAGCGGCGGCTGGAGACGTCCGCGCGCAACGCGAAGGCACGCGCGGAATTCGGCATCGACGCGTAACGCGGCGGAGGGAACTCCCATGGCGCATGACATCGTCTTCAAGCCCTCGGCGGTCTTCGACCCGGAGCGGGCATACTTCAGCAACTGTGGCCCGAGACAGACCCCTCCCAGCCCCCAGGATTCGAGCGCGGCGAAGCTCACCCAACTGAAGGCCGCGAAGGCCGCCGCCACGTCCAGCTCCGCCGGGGGCGACGTCATCCTGCCCTGCATGAAAGCGGCGCTGCAGACGCTGGAGGCCACGGTCGTCGACATGGAGGGGAAGCCGCTCGACGACATCCTCATCGAGCTGCGCAAGAGCCCCACCGAAGCCCTGTCCGCCAGGACCGATGCGGCGGGGACGCTGCGCTTCCAGGGCCTCGCTCCGGGGACGTATCAGCTCGGGCTCCCCGACTTGGACCAGGACCGCTGGGAGCTCATCGGCAGTGCGCCCCTGCCAGCGGAGCGGGCCGCCTGCCGCGACGAAGCAGGCTGGACGGCGCCGCGCCCCGTGGCGCGGACGGGCCCCACCGCCCACGTCATCCAGCAAGGCGAGTGCCTTTCGACGCTCGCCCACCAGCATGGACTCCACGCGGACACCGTCTGGGACCTGCCGGACAACCGCGACCTCAAGCGCCGGCGGAAGAACAAGAACATCCTCCTGCCAGGGGACACCGTCATCCTCCCTCCGCGCCGGCTCGCGCTGCGGGACGTGGCGCCCGCGAACGCCTATCGCATCCGCCGCAAGGATGCGGCCGAGGAGCTGCGCATCCGCTTCCTGGACCGGCAGGACCGGCCCCGAGGCGGAGAGTCCTATCTGATAGCCATTGACGGCCCGAATGGCACCGAGGAGCGCACGGGGAAGACGGACGGAGACGGCTTCGTGCGTGAGTCCGTTTCAGCGACCACCACCGAGGTCCGGGTCACCCTGGGCCAGGGGCTCGAACGGGAGACGTTCGTCTTCCGCGCGGCCCACCTCGACCCGCTCGACACCCTCTCTGGAGTGCAGGGGCGCCTGACCAACCTGGGCTATCCCTGCGACAAGGATGAGGGGAAGCTGGGCGCCTTGACTCGCCGCGCGCTGCAGGACTTTCAGCGGGATGAAAAGCTCACGGTGACCGGCGAGCCGGACGCAAGCACCCGCGCGGCCATCGAAGAAAAACACCTCGCCTAGCAACGGCGCGGCAAGCATGGGCCGTGCACGCATGGCCCGAGGGAACCAGCGTGCCCATCACCATCACCCATCTCAGCGTTGACCGCTGCTCCGTGGACGGAGGTGAGGAGGTCCTCCTCACCGGAACGCAAATCCAGGCGGGGGCCACGGTCACCTTTGGGGGCACCAGCGCCACGGTCGTCCAGGTCACGCCGCCCACCCAGATAAGGGTGCGCACGCCCAAGCGGGAGCGGGCAGGACAGGTCACCGTCACGGCGACGAACCCCGACGGCACGTCGGCCTCATGGGGCACCCTCTTCGAATACTACGCGGTCGTCAGCAAGTGCAGTCCCGACGCGGGGACCATCGCGGGCGCCACCCAGGTGACCGTCACCGGCCGGGGCTTCATCGCCGGCATGGTGGTTGACTTCAACGGCGCTGCCGCGGCCGCCGTCAACATCATCTCCAACACCGAGCTGACCTGTCAGACACCTGCCAACCCCGTGGGTGCGGTACACGTGGACGTCTGGACCAGCGCGGCGCGCACCGCTGGGGGGCGCTGCGGCAATGGCTTTCATTACAGTGGCCCGGCGACCACCGGGGTCAGTCCGCGCGAGGTGCCGCTGGCAGGTGGGACGGACATCACCCTCCAGGGGCAGTACTTCGGCGCGGGTGCGACCGTCACCATCGGAGGCGCACCCGCGACCCACGTCGTCGTTCAGTCCGAGACGCAAATCACCGCGCGCACGCCCGCGCGTGCCGCCGGGGCCGCGGACGTGGTCGTCACCATCGGGGCCGCACCCGTTGGCACGCTGGCGGGGGGACTGACGTACGTCGGCGCGGCGCTGACCGCCATCACGCCCGTGCTGGGACCGGCGGCCGGTGGCACGGTCGTGACGGTACAAGGCCAGCGGTTCGCCAACGGCGCCGTCGTGACCATCGGCGGAGTCAACGCCCTGCCCACCGTCTGGGGCGACGCGAACACGCTCACCGCGACGGCCCCCGCCCTTCCAGCGGGCGAGCATGATGTCGTCGTCCAGAACCCGGGCGAAGCCGCGGTGACCTTGCGCCGGCGCTTCAAGTCCATTGGCGCCCCGGTGGCCGCTGGGGTTCAACCCCCGCGAGGCGGGACGGCCGGTGGAACAGCCGTCACGCTCACGGGCGACCACTTCGCCGCGGAGGTGAACGTCCGCATCGGAGGGGTCGCGGCCACGAATGTCGTCAGGGTCTCCGCGAGCACCCTCACGGCCACCGCGCCCGCGCACGCGGCGGGGATGGTGGATGTCGAAGTCCAGAATGCGGGCGGCGCCTGGGTCACGCTCGCCAACGCCTTCACCTACTCGGACGTCAGCGCCGTGGAGCCGAGCCGGGGCCCTGTCGCGGGAGGAACGGCCCTTGTCATCCGAGGGAGCGGCTTCGACCCGGCAGCGACCGTCACCCTTGGGGGAGTCCCCGCGACGGGGGTGGTCTGGCGCTCGGCCAACGAGCTCGCCGCCACCACCCCCGCGCACGTCGAGGGGACGGTGGACCTGGAGGTGCACAACCCCGGGGGCGCGCTCACCCTCGCGAACGGGTTCGCCTATTCGCCCATCACCGCCATCGAGCCCGCCGTCGGCCCGCTCGCGGGAGGGACCGTGGTGGTCCTCCGCGGCGGCCCTTTCGCGGATGGGACGACGGTGGAGTTTGGAGGGCTCGCCGCCGCGGCGCTCGTCCGCCGCTCAGCGCAGGAGCTGGCGGCCACCACGCCCGTGGGCGCCGGTGTCGGGCCGGTCGACATCGCCGTGCGCCACAACGGGGCGGTGAACCAGGTCGCCGGTGGCTTCGTCTACCAGGGGCTCGCGGTCGTCCGCGCTGTCGAGCCCCGCCAGGGCCCGCTCGATGGAGGAACCCCCATCACCCTCACGGGCGACCACTTCCAGGAAGGCGCGACCGTCACGGTCGAGGGGCAACCCGCGACCCACGTCCGGGTGGTGTCGCCGAACACCATCACCGCGAGGACCCCTTTGGGGCCCCCTCCTCCCATGGGTGGGGTGCGGGTCGCCTCGAATGTCGGTGTCACGAACCCAGGCGCCGCGGCGGTCATCGGTGCCGGGCTCTACACCTACCGGGACGCGGCGCGGCTCATCTCGGTGGCTCCGGCGCGAGGCCCTGTCGGTGGCCGGTGGGTCACGCTCACCGGGCAGAACTTCACCGAGGGCGCGCGGGTCTTCCTGGGCGGCACCGATCTCACTGGAGTGAGGTTCGTCGATGCCCAGCACCTGGAGGTCCGGCTTCCGGGACACGCAGCGGGCGCGGTCGACCTCTCCGTGCAGAACCCCGACGAGCCCCATCGTGCGAACTTGAACAACGCCTTCACCTACGTGACCACGCCCGCCGAGACGGGCGACAACGAGGTGGTGTTCATCCTGGATGGGGAGGCGTACTTCCACGAGCTCCGGTTGCTGCTGGAGCAGGTCCGGCAGGCGCCGCCGGACCCGAACACGTATGTCCGTCTGGCCTTCTGGATGATTGAGCCCTCGGTGACGGTGGGCGACGCGACCTGCTTCGAGCAGCCCCCTCACCGCCTGCTGACCTACATCGAAAAAATCGTGCGGGCGGGCCACGACGTCGACGTCATCGCCTGGCATGCGCCGAAGCATGAGCGGCAGTTCAACGGCATGGCGGACGACGTCGCGAAGGCGAACGAGTCCTTCGCCGAAGCCATCCGACGCATCGACACCGACGCCATCGCCACGGGCCCCGAGGTGGGACGCGCGCGAATGTACCTGGAGCACTACGAGGGGGACCTCGTCGGCGCGGCGAACCATCAGAAAATCGCGATTGTCTCCATCGCGGGGCAGCGCACGGCCCTGGTCGGCGGGCTCAACCTCTCCAACCACTACTTCGCGCCCCACGACCACCACGGGGACCAGACCTGGCACGACACCGCCGTGCGCCTCCGAGGCCCGGTGACCGATGACGTCGAAGCGGAGTGGATGCGGCGCTGGAGAAGGACCAACGACGTGGCCACGCAATGGGTATGGAACGCCTTTGGGAGCGGCGGCGACGTCGTGGCGCGCAACTACGCCTACTGGTCCAGCACGACCGTGAAGCAGCAGGCCGTCAGCATCCACGAGAACACCACCCGGCAGACTCGCCACCCTGACAACCGCAGCGTGAGCATCGCGCTCACGCGCTCCGTGGGGTCGACCCGCTACCGCCACATCCGAGACGCGGTCATCGAGCGAATCAACGCGGCGGACGACTACCTCTACTTCGAGAACTACCACTTCGCGGACCCCGACCTGGTCCAGGCCGTCTATCGACGCCATGAGGCGCGAAGACTCGCGGGTCACGAGCTGAGGGTCGCCATCGTCGTGCCCATGCAGGGCGGCTCCATGGCCTACATGACTCGCCGTGCCTGGCTGCACATGGTGCTGCGCTTCCGGAGGCCCGATGGGACGCCCTACTGCCGCATCGTCAGCTACCTTGATGACACGGGCACGGCCCGGCAAATCGACCGCACGACGTGTGCCACCTGGAACGTCGTGGACAGCTTCAATACCAACAGTCCGACCCCCGGACTGAGGAACCGGTGGCTCGAACGAGATTGCATCGAGTTCAAGCCGACCCTGGCCGACCCCACCACGACGGTGCCCCTTCACAAAATCACCGCGGTGGATGGGGATCTCCACTTCTACTCCTGCTTCAACCCGGCTGGCGCGGGCAACGTCTATGTGCACTCCAAGGTCGCGGTCTTCGATGACCGCTGGCTGGTGTGTGGCACCGCCAACTGGTCCTTCCGCAGCATGCAGTACGACGGGGAGATCGCCGCCTTCGTCGACTCCCCTCACGTCGCGCAGGGTGCGCTGACGGACCTGCTCAACCACTACAACCCGGGATACGCTGTCCACCCCACGACCATCGAGGTGGCGGCGAACTACAACCTCAACCATTTGGCGACGTACGGAGCGCACTACGGCGGCGCCGCCTATGCCTTGCTCCCGCTCTTCCACCACCTGGATCCGGGGCTCGACATGGGGAGAGCCATGCCAGAGGTCGCCAGCGACGGGCCGAACTTCACGTGGACCTGAAGCAGGACAGCTGAACGCGGGGGCTGGCGTCGCAGGGAGGAACCAGCCCAGCCCGGTTCAGCGCTTGCGGGCCAGCAGCTTGCGAATCTCCACCAGCGACGCGGTCGTCACGGCCTCGATGCCCTGCTCGCCGTCGATGTGGACGATGCGCTCGTGCTGCTCCCGGAGGCGGATGGCGGCCACGTACTGCCTGGCGATCCGCCGCTGCGCCTCGTCCGCCTCGAACAGCTCCGCCGCCCCACCGCGCGCCTTGCGGCGCCGTGCCGCCACCTCCGGCGCCACGCCGACGAACAGCGTCAGGTCCGGGGACACCGCGCAGGCATTCACCGCCTCCACCCACTCCATGGGCAGCGACGCGCCCTGGTAGGCCAGCGACGACAGGACATACCGGTCACACAGGACGAGCTGCCCCGCCGCCAGCGCCGGCAGCACCCGGGCCGTCAGGTGGTCCGTCCGGTCCGCGGCGAACAGCAACGCCAGCGTCTCCGGCGCCAGCGGGCCCGCCCCACCGGGCAGTCCCAGCCGGCCCGTGAGCGCCTGGCGAATCAGCGTCCCCACGGGGCCGTCAGACGGCTCCCGCGTCGTCAATACCGCGTGCCCCTCCGCGCGCAGGGCCGCGGCGAGCCGCTCCACCTGCGTGGTGGTGCCAGCCCCATCCAGCCCCTCCAGGACGATGAAGCGCCCGGGACGGCGCGCGGCGGCCTTCTTCCGTGCGGCGCTCACCGGGGCAGCAGCGCCGAGGGGTCGTCCAGCCGCAGCTCGCTGCGCAGGGCCAGCATCGACTCGTATTGCTTCAGCTCGTCCACCAGGACCTTCCGACCCGAGCGGTAGCTGATGAAGGCGTAGACGAGCAACGACACGGACACCAGGGCCGCCGCCCACGCCAGCAGCGGCGTGCGAAGAGAGTCGTAGAAGAGCTTGCCCGACGCCCCACCCACCAGGAGGGCAATGACGGTGGCCACCCCCGCTCGGGCGAAGCGCGTCGTGCTCTCGCGGGTGGAAAGGCTGGCTTGGAGCTGGTCGAGCCGAGCCCGGAGTTCCTGGGTATTGGAAGTCATCACGGCGCCAAATACCCTACATCACTGTGACGGTCGCGTCGAGTCGGTGCCTACCCACCGGCCGGCCGGAGGCCCTCCAACGGCCCCCTGCCCACCTCATCCCCGCCATCATCCCCACATGCGCCCCGCGACGGGTTGGCTTGCGAGCCACCCTCGCCCACGCTACATGCGCGACTCATGCAGCCCTCCGCCCGGACCGAAACCTCCATGAGTCACGACAGCGAGATCTCCTCCATTGACGACGCCATCCGTGACATCCAGGAGGGCAAGTTCGTCATCGTCGCCGACGACGAGGACCGTGAGAACGAGGGCGACCTCATCATGGCCGCGGAGAAGGTGACGCCCGAGCACCTGGCCTTCATGGTGCGCCACACCAGTGGCATCGTCTGCATGCCCATGCTGGCGGAGCGGCTGGACGCGCTCCACCTCCCGCAGATGGTGTCGGACAACACCGAATCCCACCGCACCGCCTTCACCGTCTCCGTGGACTACCGCCACGGCACCCACACGGGCGTGTCCGCGGCGGACCGCGCGAAGACCATCCGCGCCCTGGTGGACCCCACCAGCAAGGCCGACGACTTCCTGCGCCCCGGGCACATCTTCCCGCTCCGCTACCGCGAGGGCGGCGTCCTCCGCCGGGCCGGCCACACCGAGGCCACCGTGGACCTGTCCCGCCTCGCCGGCCTGTCCGCCTCCGGCATCCTCTGCGAGCTGGTGAAGGACGACGGCACGATGATGCGGATGCCGGACCTCAAGCGCTTCGCCCGCGAGCACAAGCTGTCGCTCATCACCATCGCGGACCTCATCGAGTACCGCCGCCGCAAGGACCGGCTGGTGCGCCGCGAGCCCGGCCAGCAGACCGTCAACACCCGCTACGGCGAGTTCACCGCCCTCACCTATTCGTGGCTGCCCGACGGCGTGAAGTCCCTCGTCCTGGTGAAGGGCGACCCGGCGTCGCGGCCCAGCGCCCTGGTGCGCCTGCACGCCGCCTGCGCCCTGGGTGACGTGTTCGGCTCCCCGTCGTGCAACTGCAACGTGCTGCTGGACCAGGCGCTGGCGCGCATCGCCCGCGAGGGCTCCGGCGTGCTGGTGTACCTGCCCGGCATGCACGGGGATGACTTCGGCATCCACCACAAGCGCAACACCGACGGCAGCACCGGCCCCACGCGCGGCCCCCAGGACTCGCGCGACCTGGGCATGGGCTGCCAGATCCTCACCGACCTGGGCATCCGCACGCTCCAGGTGATGACCAACTCGGACTTCACCTACCGCGGGCTCGCGGGCTTCGGGCTCACCATCGACAAGCGCGTCCCGCTCCAGCCGGACTGACGCGCCCCTCGCCGGGCGGGCCAGGGCCGGAGTTCAGCCCAGGTCCGCCAGCGCGCCCTTCACCGCGTCCAGCGTCGCGGGCAGCTCCACCGGCGGGTTGGCGAGCTGGCTCGTCACCTCCGCCAGCGCGCCGCGGTGGTAGCCCACCTTGAAGTCGGCGAACTTCAGGCCGTGCGCGGTGGACACCACCGCCACGCGCGCGCCCCGGGCAATCACGCCCCGCGCCACCAGCTTCTCCAGCGCCGCCAGCGCCACGCCCGTGTGCGGACAGGTGAAGGTCCCCTCTCGGTCCGCGCGCGCGGCGGCGTTGGCCAGCTCGGACTCGCTGGCGTCCTCCACCACGCCGTCGAAGGCCTTGAGCACCTTCACCGCGCGCTTGAAGGACACCGGGTTGCCAATCTGGATGGCCGACGCCAGCGTGGGCTCGGCCCGCAGCGGCACCAGCTCCTGGAAGCCGCCCCGGAACGAGCGCGCCAGCGGGTTGGCCTTCTGCGCCTGCGCCACGGCGATGCGCGGCCGGCGGGTGATGAGCCCCAGCGACAGCATCAGCTCGAAGCCCTTGCCCAGGGCGCTGGCGTTGCCCAGGTTGCCGCCCGGAATCACCACCCAGTCCGGCGGCTCCCAGCCCAGGTCCTGGCAGAGCTCCACGGCGACCATCTTCTGGCCCTCGATGCGCAGCGAGTTCATCGAGTTGGCCAGGTACAGCCCCGTGTCCGCCGTCACCGCCTGCACCAGCTTCATGCAGCCATCGAAGTCCGTGTCCAGCGACAGCACCCGCGCCCCATTGGCGATGGGCTGCACGAGCTGCGCGAGCGACACCTTGTCGCGGGGCAGGAACACCACCGCCGGAATCCCCGCCGCCGCGCAGTAGGCGGACAGCGCCGCGGACGTGTCGCCCGTGGAGGCACACGCCACCGCGCGCAGCGGAACGCCCCGGGCGCGCATGTGCTTCACCGCGGAGACGAGGACCGTCATCCCCCAGTCCTTGAAGCTGCCCGTGGGCGAGACGCCGCACTCCTTCAAGTCCAGCGCGGCCAGCCCCAGCGCCGCCGCCATGCGCGGCAGCGGCTTGAGCGGCACGCGGCCCTCGCCGAGCGAGACGATGTCCTCCGTGGGCAGCTGTGGATACGCCCACTCCCGCTTGCCCCACACGCCCGAGCCGTCCGGCAGGCGCGCGGAGCCGAAGCGTGTCTCGAAGCGGCGCTTCCACTCCGCCGCGGACACCGTGCCCAGGGCCTTCACGTCGTGCGCGACCTCCAGCAGGCCACCGCAGCGCGGGCACCGGTACACCACGTCCATCAGCGAGGCGCGGAAGTCACAGCCCTCACTGCACGCGTACTCCGCGCGGAACGCCGAAGCCGCCCCCTCGCTCATGCCTCCTCCAGTGCCCGCGTGCCACACTCCGGACAGCTCTTCCCGAGCCGCACGCGGGTATGGCACGACACGCACGCGCGCCAGCCGTCATCGTCGGCAGGGGACTTTCCAGGCGCCGCGGCCACCGGGGGCTTCGCCCGAGGCAGCCGCATGCCGCAGTGGTCGCAGAGCAGCCCCGCCGCCTGGGTGTTGCGGCAGTAACGGCAGACGACGGCGCCCAGCGGCGCGGCGGTGCGCACACCGTCGTCCGGGGCACGGCCGGTGTCCAGCTCGGGCATGGGAATCACCGGAACGGCCCCCATGTCCCTGGCGCGGGTCAGTTGCAGGTCGGGGACCACCTGCGCCGGCAAATCTGGCCCGGAACGGAGCCGCGTCACGTCCAGGTCGGGCAACACGGCCGCGTCCACTGGCGCGCGGCCTCCGGCATGCGGTGTCACCTCCAGCTCCGGCAGCGTCGCGATGGGCGCGGGCTCCGCCACGGCCGCGGGGAACCGCTTGCCGCAGACGTCGCACTCCGTCCCTTCGGGCTGAACGTGGTCACAGAGCGGACAAATAATCATGATGTGCGAACGTTAGCGGGCCGCCGCCGACATGGCGAGCAAGCGGACACCCAGCCTGTCTCCCGCCTCGCTGGGTCAGGAGCCACCCGAGCCCAGGACGTCACCCCTGCGACAGGGGCTGCCCTGTCATGGGCACGAAGCGAACCGGCAGCAGGGACTCCACCTGGGGCACCTCTCCGGGCCGGAGGGCGCGCTGGATGCGCAGCAGCTGCTGGGTGCCTCCCTGAGGCCCCACCGGAATGAGCATGCGCCCGCCCGGCTTGAGCTGCGAAAGGAGCTGAAGCGGAACGTCTGGCGGCGCCGCGGCGGCGAGGATGGCATCGAAGGGCGCCTGCTCCGGCCAGCCCAGCGAGCCGTCTCCTTCCCGGAACGAGACGTTTTCGAAGCCCTGCCGTCCCAGCACCTCCCGCGCCGACCGGGCCAGCTCCGGGACGATTTCGACGGTGTAGACGGCGCGGCACAACAGGGACAGGAGCGCCGTCTGGTAGCCCGAGCCGGTGCCGACTTCGAGCACGCGCTCGTCCCCCTGGAGCTGGAGCGCCTCCGTCATCAGCGCCACGACGTAGGGCTGGCTGATGGTCTGCCCATGGCCGATGGGCAGCGGCACGTCCGCGCGGGCCTCTTCGCGCAGGTCCTCCGGCACGAAGTCGGCGCGGTTCAGCCGGGAGATGGCCTCCAGGACCCGCGAGTCCTGGATGCCATGCCGCGACAGGTAGTCGGCCCTTCCCCAATCACCCATGCCCCTAGCCTAGCCATGACAGGCGCCCTAACCCACCCGTGCGAGCGCGAGCCGCCCTTCCCAGCGTTCCTCGAGCGCCTTCACGAGGCCCTGGTTCTCCTTCGCCTTCATGTCCGGGTCCTTCTCCAGGATGCGCCGGGCCTCGGACTGCGCCATGGAGAGCAGGTCTCCGTCCCGCGCCAGGTTGGCCACCGCCAGCTCGGGCAGGCCACTCTGGCGCGTGCCCAGGAATTCCCCCGGGCCTCGAATCTCCAGGTCCTTCTCCGCGATGACGAAGCCGTCGCTGCTCTGCTCCATCACCGTCAGGCGCTCGGCGGACTCCCAGGAGCGCGCGCTTCCGGCCACCAGGTGGCAGAAGCTCGCCGCCGCGCCGCGCCCCACCCGGCCCCGGAGCTGGTGAAGCTGTGACAGGCCGAAGCGCTCGGCGGACTCCACCACCATGACGGAGGCGTTGGGCACGTCCACGCCCACCTCCACCACCGTCGTGCAGACGAGCAGGTCCAGGCGCTTCTCGCGGAAGTCCTCCATCACGGAGTCCTTCTCCTCCGCCTTCATCCGCCCGTGCAGCAGGCCCACCTTCGCGTCGGGGAACACCTTCCGGAGCTTCTCCACACCGCGCGTGGCGTCCTCCAGGTCCAGCTTCTCCGACTCCTCCACCAGCGGGTACACGACGTAGGCCTGGTGCCCCTTGACCAACTGCGCGCCCACGGACTCGTAGACGAGCGCGCGCTGCTTGTCGTTGAACACCCGCGTCTGGATGGGCGTGCGGCCCGGCGGGAGTTGGTCGATGACGGACAGGTCCAGGTCGCCGTAGAGCGTCATGGCCAGCGTGCGGGGAATGGGCGTGGCCGTCATCACCAGCACATCCGGCTTGGGGCCCTTGCTCATCAGCGTGTGGCGCTGGAGCACGCCGAAGCGGTGCTGTTCGTCGATGACGGCCAGGCCCAGGCGTTCAAAGGAGACGTCGGCCTGGAGCAGCGCGTGCGTGCCCACCGCCAGCTGGATTTCGCCTCGGGCCACGGCCTCACGCGCCTGGCGCTTGGCCTTCGCCGTGCCCGCCGCGCTCACCAAGCCCACGCGGTAACCCAGCGGCTCCATCACCTTGCGGAAGTTGCGCTCGTGCTGCTCGGCGAGGATCTCCGTGGGCGCCATGACGGCCACCTGGTAGCCGGCCTGCAACGCGATGAGGGCGGAGACCATGGCCACCGCCGTCTTGCCGCTGCCCACGTCTCCCTGGACCAGCCGGTTCATCGGCTCCGGGCGCGCCATGTCCCAGCAGAGCTCCTCCACCACCCGCGCCTGCGCGCCGGTGAGCTGGAACGGCAGCGCGTCGCGCGCCTTGGCCAGCCGGGGCTCGGACACGTCGAAGGAGATGCCGACCTCCGCCTTCACGCCCTGCCGCTTGAGCGCCATGCCCAGTTGGAGGAAGAACAGCTCGTCGAACGCGAGCCGCCGGTGCGCGGGGCTCTGGTGCGCGTCGAGCGCCTCCAGGTCCGCGTCCCCGGGCGGAAAGTGGATGAAGCGCAGCGCGTCCGGAAGGCCCATCAAGTCCAGGCGGCGGCGCAGGTCCGCGGGAAGCGGGTCCTCCAGTTCGTGCGCGTACTGCTCGCCGACGCGGGAGGTCAGCTCGCGGAAGGAGCGCTGCTCGCCGCGCTCGAAGCCCGGGTACACGGGGACGATGCGGTTGAAGTGGACCGACGTCGTGGAGTCCAGGTCCTCCGCCGGCTCTATCTCCGGATGGGCCATCTCCCGGCCCGTCATGGTGGCGCGGACCTCGCCGGAGAGGACGAGGCGCGTGCCCACGGTGAACCGGCTCTTCAGCCAGGGGCCCGCGTTGAAGTACGTGGCGGCGATGCTGCCCGAGCGGTCCCCCACGACGGCGCGGAACATGCGCCGGCCCTGGCGGCCCGCGACGAAGTCCGCCACCTTGACGATGCCCACCGTGACGCCCCGCTCACCGGGCTCCAGCTCCGCGATGGTGCGCAACCGGCGGCGGTCCTCGTAGCAGCGCGGCAGCATGAAGAGGATGTCGCCCATGCGGCGCAGCCCCTTCTTGTCGAGCGCCGAGACGAGCCTGGGCCCCAGCCGCTTGCCCAGCGTCTTCAGCGGCGACGACAGCGGCCCGGAGCGCGGCGCGATGGAGAGGAGCTTCGCCTCGGAGCGAGAGGCCTCCGCCGCGACAGCCCGCTTCTTCTTTCGCTGCGCCTTCTCCTTGCGCGTCTTCGCGCCGGGAACCGCCTCCGGCCCCGTGTCGAGCGCGGCCTGCCGGAGTCCCGGCTTCGCCCGAGACGACGGCGCGCCCTGCCGCCCGTCCGAGGGCTGCGGCGCGGCGACGTTCGCCCGCGGCGGCGCCATCCGCGGGGGCCGGGCCGCCAGGAGGTCCGAGTCCATCCCGGCCTGACGTCCCTGCGGCCCATCGGGACTCATGCGCGGCAGGGGCCCCGCACCGCCGCTTCCACGCACAGGGGCCGAGGCTCCCCGCGAAGCCGGTCCTCGAGGCGCCTCCGGCCGCGGGCGCGACGAGGGCAGTGGCTCCGCCGACTTCCAGGGCGGCACATACCCCGGGGGCGTCGTGCCTCCCGAGGTTACCGGAACAGCCTGCGGGGTGAGTGGCCGAGCCGGAACCGCGCCCTCCATCGTCACGCCGTGCAGCTCCGCGGGCAGCTCCACACCGCTGACCTTCAGCCCGGCCACGACGCGCCGGAGCGCGGCCTTGCGGCGCTCGGGCATGGCGTGGTCCACGTCGGGCAGCGCGGCCCTCAGGTGGTCCAGGGCCCGTGCGTCCACGCCGCTGGCCCCGGCTAGCGCGCGCTCCAGCACCGGGCGCAACGACTTCACGGTGGCCAGCATCGCGAAGTCGCGCTGGCACACGTACCGAAGGGGCCCAACAAGGCTGGCGAGCGGGTGGTTCACGCGGGGGGTCCGCCGTACATCCTACGGAACGGGGATGACGTCGCCCACAAAACGAGACCGGGGAAGCGAGCCCTGGCCCGCTCCCCCGGCAACTCACTGCGGCCTCCGAGAATCAGCTCTCGCTCGCCGCGGCCTCTTCCTCGGGCTCCTCGAAGCGGATCTCCTGGATCTCCAGCTCGCGCACGCCGCCGGGGCTCTGCACCGTGGCGACGTCACCCACCTTCTTGCCGATGAGCGCGCGCGCCACCGGCGAGGTGACGGCAATCCACCGCTTCTTCAGGTCGGCCTCGATCTCCCCCACGAGCCGGTAGCTCACCGGCTTGTCGGTTTCGGTATCGAGCAGGTCCACCGTCGCCCCGAAGATGACCTTGTCGCCGCCCAGCTTCGAAGGGTCGATGACCTCCGCGCGAGCAATCCAGTCGTTGAGGGTCAGGATGCGCCCCTCGATGTGCGACTGCTTCTCCTTCGCCGCGTGGTACTCCGCGTTCTCGCGCAGATCGCCATGTGCGCGAGCGACCTCGATCTCGCGCGAGATCTTCCCCCGCTCGACGGACTGGAGGTGCTTCAGCTCCTCCTTCAGCTTGCGCAGTCCGGACGGGGTCATCGGGATGTTGTCGCTCCCGCTGCTCATCGACACAGCTCCTTCCACCACACCCAGGTTCAAGACGATGGAGGGCCGACGCTCCGCTTCCAGAGCCCGGCCCCCGCGACCAGCGTCCAATGTAGGGAACCACTGACAAGTTGGTCAATGAAACCCGTACAGGGAACGGGAGATGGGCTGGGCGCGCGCCCGGTGACCCGCTAGTCTGCCCCCGTGCTGTCCGTCCAGGAATTGCGCGCGCTCGGTGCCGCGCTGCCCTCCAGTACCTTCCAGCGTCAACTGGGGCCTTTCGCACTCATCCAGCGCCCGCCCTCCGAGGCCTCGGCCGCGGTGCTCGCCCCCACGCGCATGGCGGCGCCCTCGGAAATCGAGCAGGGCATGCTGGCCTTGCTGTTCGAATTCGAACACCTGCGCGTCGCCACCCTGCCGCCGCTCGACGCCACTGACCGGCTGCGCATTGGCCGCCGCATGGATTGCGACCTGGTCGTCGACGACGCGTCCGTCTCCAAGATGCACGCGGAGCTGCGGTGGAACGAAGCCGACCAGCGCTGCACCGTGCAGGACCTGGGCTCCACCAACGGCACCTTCCTCAACGCCCGCTCCCTGGGTGGCCGCGAGGCGGTGCTGCGCGACGGCGACATCCTGAGCGTGGGCAACGTGCAGTTCTGGTACCTGCTCACCCGCACCCTGCATGAGCGCCTGCGCGCGGGCGAGGCCACCGGGCTGGGCTCACGCAGCGGCTGAGCCCCTTCACGCGTCCCCACGCCCACGCTGTTTCCGAACGCGACAGGAGCCCGCATGTCCACACCGCCACGCGACGAGCGCGACTACTTCGAGCGCATCTACACCGTCACCGCGCAGGTGCCGCATGGGAAGGTGGCCACGTATGGGGACATCGCCGTCATCGTCGGTGAGGGCTGCGATGCCCGCGTCGTGGGGCATGCACTGGGCGCGTTGGGCACCCGCGCGGACAGCGTGCCCTGGCAACGCATCATCAATCGCACGGGAGGCATCAGCACCTCCGGTTATGGACAGCGCGAGGCCCTGGAGGCGGAGGGCGTCACCTTCGACGAGCGAGACCACGTCCGGATGGCGTCACATCACTGGACTGGGCCCAGCGAGACGTGGGCCCGCGCCCATGGGTTCCAGCCGTTGCCTCCGCGCGAAGTCGTAAAGACACCCGGCGCGCAATTGAATCTGTTCTGAACAGGCGGTCGCCTTCCCGTCTGCTTGCGTCAAGGCACAGACGCGCGAAAGTTCGGACTCCGGCCACGGGGCCGGCGTCCAAACATGCCGCTCGCGCTGCTCCGCTGGGGAGTCTTCATCCTCCTGTGCCTGTTCGCGCCCCAAGCCCTCGCCGGCGACGCAAAGCCCCGGCGAAGTGAGGCGAAAGGGGCGCGGCTCGTGCGTCTCAAGAACGGGCAACTGCTCCACCACGACGCCGCGGACGCGTACCGGCGGATGAAGGCTGAAGCCCGCTCGAAGAACATCTACCTCTGGGTCCGCAGTGGCTACCGCTCCCCCGCGAAGCAACGGCGGCTCTATGAGCGCTACCGCAAGGGCAAGGGGCCCCAGGCGGCGCGGCCCGGGCGCTCCAACCATCAACGGGGCCTCGCGGTGGACCTGGTCATCGGCGGCGTCAAGACGCCGACCTATGACTGGCTCGTGTCGAATGCCTGCCGCTTCGGCTTCAAGCGCACGGTGCGCTCCGAGCCCTGGCATTGGGAGTACCGCCCGCGCAGCACCCGCGAGCCGGCGCCGGGCCGCGACTGCGTGGGCCGGCCCTTGAAGCGCCCGCGGCCCGGGCCTCCTCCCGTGGCGAGCACCGAGAAGAGCTGAGGCGCGCTAGCTCCAACGCGGGGCGTCGTCAATCCGACCCCAGGGCATCCCGACCTCACGGGTTGGGGCCATTTGGCCGGGGGGACTGATTTTTATCAGACATCTCGATTACGGTGAGCAGCCATGCTCGTCGTCACATCGAACCTCGAAGCCGTCACCGTCCACGCGGAGGGGGCGCTTTGTACGCGGGTCGCCACGGTTCCCATGGCGGGAGGGATGCTGCCCTCGCAGGTGCGAATCAATGGCCTGCCCTTGTCGTTGCAGCCAGGCTCGCTCCGGGCGTCCGTGGTCCACGGCCCGTCGGGGCTCGCCGTGCGCGACCTTCGTCCCACCTACGACGTCCAGCTTCCGCCCGAAGTCGACGTGCCCACGGAGCACCGTGCCGTCGAGGAGGCCGAGCACCGCCTCTCCGACCTCACGCAACAGCTCGCCCGCGTGGGTCAGGAGCTGGAGGCGCTGTCGAAGCTGTCCCCTGGATTCCCCCCCCGACCGAAGGAAGCACAGGAGCCCCGGGACGCCCCCGTGTCCGCGATGCTGTCGCTCATGTCCTTCGTGGACACGGAGCTGGCGGCGCTCCATTCGCGGAAGCTGGAGCTGGAGCGGCAGCAGCGTGACGCCGAAGCCGAGCTGCGTTTGCGGCGCAGCCGCGTGGCCGAGGCCTCATCATCCGTGCGAGGCCAGCGCGCTCGCGTGTACCGCGCCGTCGTGCTGACGCTGTCAGGCCCCCTCCCCGCGGACCAGGGTGCTCGGCTCGCGCTGGAGTACGCCGTCCAGGGGGCGCGCTGGGTTCCCACCTATGACTTGCGCCTGCCGCGCACGCTGGAAGAGGGGACGCTGCGCATGCGCGCGTCCGTGCTCCAGCGCACCGGCGAGGACTGGACGGGGGTGAAGCTCGCCGTCTCCACCGCGGACCTCGCCCGCCACGCGGAGGTCCCCGAGTTGAAGGCGCTGCGCATTGGCCGCCACCAGCCGCCTCCCGCGCGTTCGGGCTGGAGAGAGGCGCCACCGGGGCTCGAGGAGCTGTTCGCGGGCTACGACGCCAGCCTGCCCACGCCGGTTCAGCCCGAGCCCACGCCCCAGCCCGCCGTCTTCGAACAACCCCGGAAGAAGAACAAGAGCGGCGCCATGCCCATGGAGGCCGAGCCAGACTCCGCCATGGAGGAAGTGGCCGAGCCACCTCCTCCACCACCGGGGGCGGCGCCTCGACGCGCACCGGCGCGCCCCAGCGCCGCGGCCCCGTTCCCAGAGAAGAAGAAGTCCCGGGGCGGCGTCATGATGCCGCGCGCGAGCCGGCCGCCACCTCCGGACCCGTTCAAGGCGGAGGACGAAGGTTCGTTCGACGATGACGAGGACGGGCTCAGCCTGGATGCCGCCTCGCTGGGCGGTGGTGGTGGTGGTGGCGAGCGTTCTCCTCCGAGGCAGGAGCCCTCCGACGCGCTGCTGGACTACGACCGCTTGACGATGGCGCCCGCGGAGGACCTGGGCGCGCGTGGCAGGCTGCAACCGCGTCCCGGGCACGTCACCCGGGAGCTGGTGGCCCTGGCGGAGGTCCACGCGCAGATCGACATCACCGTGCGAGTCGCGCTGAGCCTGCAGCAGACCTCATCCGTGTGGGCGGCCCCCGCGCCGGCCTGGTCGCAGCCGCCACGGACGTCCTCACCGCACTTCGATGCGCGCTTCGAAGTGGAGACGCGCGCGGACGTGCCTTCGGACGGCGCGTGGCACACCGTGCCGGTGTTGTCGGTGCCGGTGGGGTTGTCCGCGGAATATGTCTGCGTCCCCTCCGTGGAGTCGCGGGCGTTCCGCACGGTGCGCGTGGAGAACCGGACGCCATATCCGCTGCTGGCAGGTCCGGTGGACGTCACGCTGGAGAACGAGTTCCTGATGACGTCTCCTTTGCCCACCATGGCCCCGGGCTCGACGCAGCGGCTGGGGCTCGGCGTGGAGGAGTCCATCAAGGTCGCGCGCAACACGCGCTTTGACGAGGCGACGGGCGGCATGTTCGGCGGCTCGACGATGCTGACGCACCACGTCTCGGTGGAGCTGGCGAACCGGCTGGCCAACCGCGTCCTGGTGGAGGTGTGCGAGCGCGTGCCCACCGTCCCCGCCAGCACGGAGAAGGACATCAAGGTGGAGGAGCTGGAGGTCGCCCCGCTCTGGCAGAAGCGCCTGCCCCTGCCCGGCGAAGAGAAGGTGGAGGGCGAGCGCGCGTGGCGCGTGGTGCTCCAGCCGGGTGAAGCACAGACACTGAAGGCGACATGGACCGTCAAGATTCCGGGCAACAAGATGCTCGGCGGCGGAAACCGGAGGACATGATGGGCACCCCTTTCATCCTGCCCGTGGTCAAGGTCACCGTCCTCGAGGACCGGGCGCTCGTCGAGCGGCGGGGGGAGATTCCCCTGTCCGTGGGAACGCAGCGGCTGGTCATCCAGGGACTGTCCCCGCTCGCTGTGGACCGCTCGCTCCAGGCGAAGGTGGCGGGTGGCACCATCTCCCAGGCGCGCATCCGCAGGGCCGCGAAGCCGCAAGCGCCCGAGGCCGAGCGCGAACACCGCACGGCGCTCGGAAAGCGCGTCGCGGAGCTGGAGCAGGAGCTCCGGCGCGTGGCGGCCGACGAGACCCGGCTGTCGGCCCGGCTGCGGCTGCTGGACACCGCGCGCGCCGAGGTCCACCGCGCCATCTCCGAGCAGGCAGGCGCCGGACAATCGCGGCCGGAGACGTGGCGGGAGCAGCTGGAGACCGTGCGCCGCGAGCAGGTGTCGGCGGACTCGGCGCTCCGTGAGGCGCAGCGCCAGACGCTGCGACTGCGGGAGCAGCTCGACGAGGCGCGGGGCTCGCAGACGGCCGTCGAGCTCCTGGAGCCGAAGGCCGACGTCCAGGCGGAGCTGGAGGTGGGCCACCCCACCGGCGGGCCCGCCACGTTGTCCGTCACGTACCTGGTGCCCTGTACGGCCTGGCGGCCCTCCTACCGCGCCACGCTGTCCCGCGAAGGCTCCGGCGAGTCCGTCACCCTGGAGTGCGAGGCCGTCGTCTGGCAGCGCACCGAGGAGGAGTGGAAGGACGTGGAGCTGGCCTTCTCCACCGCGCGGCCCACGCTGGGCGCCACGCCGCCGCGGCTCCAGGAGGACCGGCTGTGGCTGCGGGACAAGACGGAGCGCGAGAAGCAGGTGGTGGAGGTGGCCATCCGCGAGGAGGTCATCCAGACCGCGGGCGAGCCCGGCGCGGCGCGGCAGGAGGATGCGCTGCCGGGCATGGACGACGGCGGTGAGCCCCTGACGGTGACGGCCCCGCATCGGGCCACCGTGCCACCCGACGGCGAGCCTTATCGCGTCCCCCTGTTCCAGTTCACCGCGCCCGCGGCCTCCGAGCTGGTGGCCATGCCGGAGCAGTCCCCGCTGGTGCACCGGGTGGCCCGCTTCGACAACACGGGCCCCACGGTGTTGCTCGCGGGGCCCGTGAAGCTGGTGCGCACCCACGGCTATGTGGGGCGCGCGCAGCTGCGCTTCACCGGCAAGGGTGAGCGCGTGAAGCTGGGCTTCGGGAGCGAGGACGCGCTGCGCGTGGCGCGCACGGAGGACGTGGGACGGGAGACCAGCCGGCTCACCGGTCGCAAGGTGACGACGCACAAGGTGCGGCTGTTCCTCTCCAACATGGGCGCGCAGGCGGTGCCGGTGGCCATCGAGGAGCGGATTCCCGTCTCCGAGGTGGAGGCGGTGGAGATTCAGCTGCTGAGGGAGAGCACGAAGCCCGCGCCCGCCCGCGTCAGCGAGGAGGGCATCATCCGCTTCGAGCTGACGGCGTCGCCCCGCTCGCAGCAGGAGCTGGCGATGGACTACGTGGTGACGAGCGCGGCGAAGGTGGCCGGGCTCTGAGCAGGCTCGGGTTCCACCGCGAAACAGCCCTGGGGGGCCGGGACTTCCGCCTCGGCTGCGGCGGCAGCATTCATCCCCCCGGGAGGAAGCCTCATGAGCGTCACTCGCGCGGTGTGCACCGTCGGCATGCTGGTGTCTGCCTGCCTGTCCGCTCAGGCCGTGGGGGCAGCCCCGCCCCCGGAGCAGGAAGCGACGCTCCCACCGCCACAGCTCGCGGTGGAGGTCGGTGGGACGCTATCTCCCATGCGGCATCCCGCGACGGAGGTGCCGACGCTGCGTTCACGGGTGAAGACGGTGAGCGCCCGGAAAGGCGCGGCGCGACTCTCCGGAGGGCTGCACTTCAACCTCGTCCGCGGCTCCGAGCGGAGCGACTGGTGGTGGACGAACGGCATCGACTGGTACCTGGCGGGAGGTGACGTCCAGGTCCTGGCGCTGCGGCCGGGGCTGGAGAAGCGGTTCTCGCTGACGCGAATCGTGACGCTCGGGGTGAGCGCGTTCGGCAACGCGGCGGAGGTCTCCCTGCCCACGGGCCGGATCGGCGACAACAACTTCTACGAGGGCCGCATGCGCAAGTGGAGCTTCGGCGCGGGCGGACTGGCCGCGATCCAGCTCAAGCTCGGTCGCTATGTGCATGCCCGCATGCACGGCGGATATACGCACTACTTCGAGAAGGCGGGTGGGCTTCGACCGACTCCCGAGGCAGCCCCGTTCACGGTTTCGCTGGATGGGCCGTTCGCTGGGGCGCTGCTTGGATTGGACCTCTAGAAGCCGCGTCGCGCACCTGTTCCCGGACCTGCCGGGCGGCGAGCCCTTGCGGCACGAGCTGGAAGAGCGCATCGCGAAGGAAGCGCCCCGCTGAATTCTCCCACTGGCCCACGCGCCCCAGGCTCCAGGAGCGCGTCACGAAGCTGTTGGCGCGCTCGAGTCGGCGTTGCTCGTAGGCCGCCAGCGCCGCGTCCACGGGGCCCTCGCCAGCCAGACACTCCGCCAGCACCACGGCGTCCTCGATGGCCTGACACCCACCCTGCCCCAGGTTGGGCGTCATCGGGTGCGCGGCGTCTCCCAGCAGCGTCACCCGACCCCGGCTCCAGCGGCTGGCAGGCGGCCGGTCGTGGATGTCCGTGCGGAGGATGTTCGCCTCATCCGTCGCGGCGATCAGGTCCGCGATGGGCGCGTGCCACCCGCCGAAGATGGACCGCAGCCGGGCCCGTGTCTCCCCGGGAGCATCCTGCCCACCAGCCGGAGCATTCCGCGTGGCGAACCAGTACGTTTGTCCGAAGCCAATGGGCACCACACCGAAGCGCGCCCCAGGGCCCCACGTCTCTGAGACAAGTCCCGGCGTCGCGCTCGGGACGTCTGGACATACGCCCCGCCAGCTCGTGTAGCCCGAATAGCGCAGCGGCGCGTCGCCCAGCAGCGCCCCACGCACCACCGAGCGCAACCCGTCCGCGCCCACCAGCGCATCGCCCGTCACCGAACTCCCGTCCGACAACCGCACCGTCACCGTCTGGCCGTCGTCGTGAAACGCCGTCACGGTGAGCCCCAGCCGGACGTTCTCCTCCCCGGCATGGGCCAGCAGCACGGACTGGAGCCGCGCCCGGTGGACGCACACCAGCGGCAGCCCCAGCTCCTCCTGAATCCGAGTCACCGGGAGCCGCGTGAGCGCCGAACCCGACGGCCTCAGGATCGCGCTGTCCGTGGGACACGCACCGGCCTGGGCCACCTCGTCACACAGGCCGATGCGGCGCAGGGCCGCCGAGGCGTTCATCTGCACCGTGAGGCCCGCGCCCACCCACTTCAGGGAATCGGCACGCTCGAAGACGGTGACGGAGAGGCCCACGCGCCGAAGCGCGCAGGCCAGGGTGAGTCCACCAATTCCAGCCCCAGCCACGAGAACATGCCTGGGTGATGACGTGCTCATGCGCCGCGCTTTAGCAGGTCTGGCTCGGCGAGTCGCGACGCATGTGCAACCCAGTGACGGGAGGTCAGTGCTGCACCACCGCCGCGTAGTTGCCGTACCGCGTCTGGATCTCCGACACGTACTTCACCGGCTCGGAGCCGCGGACATAGCCGTGACGGGCTCGCCGGAAATACTGCGGCTGTTCGAGCAGCAGCATCGCCTTCGCCACGTTGCCGTACCACTTGTTTGGATCCAACCCCTGCTCGATGGCCAGCCGGCGGGCGTCCAGGACGTGGCCCAGCCCCGCGTTGTAGGAGGCCAGCGCGAAGCGCAGCCGCTGCTTGAAGGGAATCTCCGGGGCGATGCGGCCCAGCATCTGGTGCATGTACTTCACCCCCGCGTGGATGCCCTGCTCCGGGTCCTCCAGCTTGACGAAGCCCAGCTCCTTCCCGGTGACGGGCATCACCTGGAAGAGCCCCTGGGCGCCCACGTAGCTGCGCGCCTTCGGGTTGAAGCGGCTCTCCTGGAACATCTGCGCCACCATCAACCGCCAGTCCAGGCCGTACCGCGCCGAATACGACTGCACCAGGGGGTCGTAGGGCGAGATGCTGCCCTCTGCCGTCGCGAGGCTCGTCGGGGGCGGCTGGTGGCGGCGGCCCTCGAAGTAGCGGCGGCGCGTCATGTTGTACTCGACGCCCCGGTACGTCTTCTTCACGAAGCCATCGAGGAACGCCTGCAGCTTCGCGTTCTCCTTCCGGACGGCGAAGGCGATGCCGTAGTGGCCGTCCTTCCCAGCAGGCTCGCCCTGCCCCGGCAGCGTGAGGGCGGCCTCCACGTCATCCCGGAACACCAGCTCTGCGGCCAGGATGTGGCTGTCGGTGATGGTGTACGGAATCTCGCCGCGCGCCACGCGGTCCAGGAGCGCGCTGATCTCCTGGTCCTCGGGCTCCTCGACGACGTTGAAGCCGTGCGCGCCCTTCAAGGCGCTCAGCGTCGCGGCGTGGCTGGTGCCCTTCGGCACATGAACCGTCTTCCCCTTCAGCGCCTCCAGCGACGCGAGCTTGGGGGCTCCGCTGCGCTGGACCAGCACCTCGTCCGTGTAGAGGTACGGACGGCTGAACGACACCAACTCCCGGCGGGCCGCGGTGTCCGTCATCGCCGCGGCGATCAGGTCCCCGCGCCCTTCCCTCAACCACGGGATGAGCTGGTCGAAGGTCGGCGGCACGACAATCTCCAGCCGGACGTCGAGCTCCTTCGCGATCATGTTCGCCAGGTGGTAGTCGAAGCCGGCCTGGTCGCCGCGGTGGAGGTAGTAGCTGACGGCGCTGTTGCGCGTAAGCACCCGCAGCACGCCACGCTTGCGGATGCCGTCCAGGTCCCCGGTGAACCGCTTCTCGCGGTACTCCGTGAGGGCGAACTCCACCAGGAACGTGTTCAGCGCGGTGCGGAGCTTCGGGTTCTCCAGCCGCATGGCCCACGCCAGCGGACGGGCCTTGGCGACGGGAAAGAGTCCTTCCACATCCGTGTTGTACGTCTCGATGGCCGCTAGCAGGTGGCTGTCCACCACCGTCAGGGGAAGCTCCCCGCGCGACACCTGCCACACCAGGTGCTCGGGCTCGGCGGACTCAGGGGCCTCCGCGATGACGAGCCCCGGGGCCTCCTTCTTCGCCAGCGCCTGGAGCGACGCGGCGAAGGTGGAGCTGGCGCGGACGTGAACGGTGCGGCCCGCCAGGTCCTCCACCTTCCGCGGCAGGTTGTCCGCGCCCCGGCGGCCCACGACGACCTCGTTGACTCGCGTCAGGGGGCGCGTGAAGGCGACCTGCTTCTCCCGGTCCTTCGTCACCGCCAGGTCGGCGGCGATGACGTCCCCGTGGCCCTCCTGAAGCAGCGAGATGAGCTTGTCGAAGCTGTCCACGGTGAGGAACTCGACCGCCAGTCCGTGCTTCGCCCCGAAGCGCTCCAACAACGCCCGGTCCTGCGCCTTGGGCATGCCCTGGCGCGGGAGGAAGTCCTCGTCGGTGCCCTCCACCAACACGCGCAGCACGCCCCGCTTCTGGAGCTCCGGGAGGTCTCCCTTGAACGGAGGCTCCTTCATCCGCGCGCTCACCGACTCCGTGGTGGCGCCCGTGGGCGCAAGGGCCGCTTCCGGAAAGGGTGAATCCTCCGGGTTCGCCGAGGCCGCTGAAGCAGGTGCCGGCGGTTTCGCCGGAGCCTCCGCAGACTCCTTCTTGCAAGCGACCAACAGGAACAGGGCGGCGGAGACGAGCCACCGCGCGGACGACGGGCTTGGACGGACCAACGGCATCAGGATGTACCCCCTGGGCACGGATGTCCGCGACGCGCCGCCCCCAGGACGGAGGCGCTCGAACACCCTCGGCGTAAATCTCTACCCGATTCCGCACGGTCGATTGAACCCACCCCTGGCCTTGACTTGCCGGGTGGATTCCGAAGCGCGGCGGACGCGCACACATGCGCACTCACGTTGAGTGCGCGGCTCACCCGAACCAACGGCCCGCTTCGGGCGCGAAGACGCGGACGCGTTCAGCCAGCGACGGCGGCAGCCGCGCGCGCAACGTGGCATGGACGGCGTCAGGAGGAAGCGCCTGGCTGAAGTGCATGAGGACCAGGGCCTCGTTGCGGAACTGGTCCGCGCGCGCGAGGAGTTCGTCCAGGTGGAGATGCGCCTTTGCCTGGGCGTCCTGCACGGAGTGGTGCGCGCCGACGAAGGTGCACTCGAGGATGAGGACTCGCGAGTCGAACAGGCTCGGCTCCGTGTCCAGGACGCGAGACACGGTGTCGGTGGCGTAGGCCAGCTCCAGCCGCTCCACTTCGTCGAAGAGCGCTTCGCCCGCTTGCCTGCGCCTGGCGATCTCCTGAGGCGGCAGTGACTGGTGCTCGGGACGGAGCTTCGCGACCCGGCGGAAGAACTGATACCCGAGCGACGGCACCGGGTGATGCGTCCGGAAGGCGCGGACGAACAGCCCATGCCCCAGGGGCCGCACGTCCCCCGGCAACATCGGCACCGTGTCCACCTCCATGGAGGTGTGGTGCAGGCGCGACATCACGGCGAGCGACGCCTGGACGTTCTCCTCGATCTCCGCGGGCAGGAAGACCTGGGGTGCCCCCTTGCCAATGAGCCGGCGGATGCCGAGCAGCGAGCCCAGCCCGCTGGCATGGTCCGGGTGCGCGTGGCTCAGGAAGATGCGGTCCGAGCCACAAAAGGAACGAATGGGCAGCCCCACGTCGAGCACCACGTCCAGCTCGGGCACCTGGAGCGACGTGTACACGCCGCCCACGGAGACGCCTCGGACCGTGTAGGGACCTGCCTGGACTTCAGTGAGCGATGTACGCATCGTTGCGACTCCCCTCCAGTCAGGGCCCTATATGGAAAACGCCTCTCTTCAGGAAGTCGTCGCGCCGGAAGGCATCTGCTACGGCTGCGGCAGCAAGAACCCTCACGGCCTGCACATCCAGAGCTACTGGGATGAGGACGGCATCCACGTGGTGGCTCGCCACACGCCCGATGACCGGTACAGCGGCTGGCCGGACCTCGTCTACGGCGGGTTGATTGCCATGCTGGTCGACTGTCACTCGAACTGGACGGCGATGGCGTACCACTACCGCGCGGAAGGCCGCTCACCTGGCAGCTCGCCGGCCATCGAATGCGTCACCGGGAGCCTGGGCGTGAAGTTCATCAAGCCCACGCCCATGGGCGTCCCACTCACCCTCCGTGCGCGGGTGGAGGGCGAAGTCGGACGCAAGAGCCGAGTCCTCTGTGACGTCTTCGCCGGCGAGACGCTGACCGCGGTGGGCGACTCCATCTTCGTCCGCGTCGACACGGCCCAATTGAAGGCCGCGGCGCACGGCCGCGAAGGCTGACGCGAAAGGCCCCGTGCCCTACCCCTTGTCGGGCACTGGCAGGCCCAGCTCGGCGCGCAGCTCCGCGGTGCCGCGCCCCATCTGGTACCGGCGATGGTTCTCCGCGGTGGTGAAGCTCCGTGTCTCCATCCGGTCCACGTAGAGCGCGCCGTCCAGGTGGTCCAGCTCATGCTGGAGGATGCGCGCGTACCAGCCCCGGGCCTGGATTGTCACGGACTGGCCGTGCTCATCGAGCGCCTCCACGCGCACGGCGCTGGCGCGCGACACCAGGGCCGCGAAGCCCGCCACGCTCAGGCACCCTTCGTGGAACTCCGCGGGTGCCGCGTCCTCCACCACCAGCCTGGGATTGATGAGGACGTGGAAGGGAACGGGCCTGCGTCCTCGCGCCGCCAGCTCCCTCTCCGACAGGCCCGCCTGATACTCGGCCCGGTCCTCGATGACGACGACTCGCAGGCCCACGCCCACCTGGGGCGCCGCCAGCCCGACACCGGGCGCGTCCCGCATGGTGTCGCGCATCTGCTCGATGAGTCGCGCCGTCTCCGGGCTGGCAAGCTCCTCCGGCGTCAAATCGCGCGCCTTGCGCCGCAGCACCGGGTCCCCCGCCTGGACAATCTTGAGCACCATGCCGCCAGCGTAGCAGGGCCCGCTACGCGCCGGACTGACGACGGCGCTCCACCCACTGCCGTCCGGGGGTGGTGTCCACTCCGCACCGTTCCAGACCAGGGAAGACGACGTCATGCAGGGCCTGGATGAACACCTCGAGCTTGCGCGCATGCGGCAGCACGCCGTGCGCCAGGAGCGTGGCGCTGTCCGCAGCGGACAGGCCCTTCGCGAAGAGCCTGGGCGACACGCTCTCCTCCAGCATCTCAGGCAGGTACGGCGACAGGAGCGACACGTCGCCCGCTTCGGCGGCATGCGTGAGGCAGGCCCACCCCAGGCGGCTGTGCGCGACCTCGTCCCGAAGGATGTCCCGAAGCACCGCGCGCACCCGCGGCGGTCCTTCCACGGCCAGGACCGAGGTCAACCCGGCCGTGCTCTCTGTCTCCGAGATGCAGCAGGCGGCGACGACTTCGTAGAGCACTCGCTCGCGAAGGCCGAGGTCTCGCGGCGCGGTCTCCCGCGCCACCAGGGGCACGGGCGGCATCACCTCTTGCCCGTAGGCGCGCGCCATCAGCTCGCACATGCCCGCGTGGCGCCGTTCGTCCTCCGCCGCGCGGCGCGCGAGCTCCACCAGCGCTTCGGGAGTGGTCAGCGCCTTGAGCGCTCCTGCCAGCCGGGCGAAGCGCAGGCTCGCGTCCAGCTCCTCCTGCCTGCGGAAGACCCAGGTCTCCGCGACGAGCTGCCGGAGCGCGGCCGGCATCGTTCTCCCCGGTCTTCGGGGCAGGCCCGGGTCGGCCGGACAGCCATCATCAGGAGCGTCGTTCATGGTGGCCTCGAAGCCCTGAGCGTAGCCGACGTGCGAGACAGGCCGCGCGAAAGGAAGCATTTGTCGCAGCGAGTCATTGCGGTGGGCAGCGCACGGTGCGGACGCAGGCGCGTCCACGCTGATGCTAGGCTGACGCGCCATGGCTCGTCGCAAGAAGGCCGATGAATTGGCCTCCCGCGTCCGAAACCTGCTCGCGATGGACGCCGCGGGCATCATGCGCAGGCTCGAGGCCCGCCAGGATGAGATGTTCGCGCTCTTCTCCCGCCTGCGCAGCCGCGAACCGCTTCTGGACTCCATCGCGTCGCGGTACGCCAGCGGCGCGTTCGACCAGCTCATCCACCTGCCCGAACAGGAGCAAGCCGTGGTGGACCACTTCTACGGCCGCCTGGACGAGCTGCGCTGGTACTTCACGTACACCGAGGACATGCCCGGCACCGCCCAGCTGATCTTCTCCAAGCTGCACAAGCGGCTGGAGGAGTCCTACCGCGTGCTCGTGGTGACGCTGGGCCCGCCGGTTCCGCCAGATGGCTCCCGCGTGGTGGACGTCGAGGCCGTCCGGCACGACGCCGCCGAAGCACCACCGCGAAAGACGCTGGCACGCACCACGCGGCGCGCGTGAGTCGCCCCGCCCACGAACAGGATGACCGAGTGACGGACACGACAGGCCCGGGGAAGAGAACCGACTCGGCTTCACGAGTCATCGCGGCCTCGCCAGAGGCTCTCTACCAGGCCTTCGTGGAGCCCGAGGCCGTGGCGACGTGGCTCCCACCGAAAGGCATGAAGGGCCACGTCCACGCGTTTGAACCCCGCGCGGGCGGGACGTACCGGATGACGCTGTCCTACGACACCGCGGACCACAGCGCGCCCGGGAAGACCTCCGCGCACGAGGACGTCGTCGAGGGCCTCTTCGTGGAGCTCGTCCCCAACGAACGCGTCGTGCAGCGATTCGCGTTCGAATCGGATGACCCCGCCTACGCGGGCACGATGACCATGACCTGGACGCTGACGCCCGTCGCCGGGGGCACCCGCGTCACCATCACCTGTGAAGACGTGCCCGAAGGCATTCGCCAGGAGGACCACATCGAGGGACTGACCTCGACCCTGGCGAACCTCGCGGCCTACACCAGGTAGCCGAACGCCCGTGCCTCACGCCGCGGGAGCAGGCGCCGCCGCCACTCCGGCATCACCGGCCTGACGCTTCGGCGCGAGCTTCCGCATGGACGTCTTGCCCACCACGACGTCCACCATCTTCTTCGCGCGAGTCCAGACGCTCTCCTGCACGTAGGGGATGCCGTACTTCGCGCAGAGCGCCTTCACCTGCGGCTGCACCTCCCGATACTTCAGCATCGGCAGGTCCGGCCAGAGGTGGTGCTCAATCTGGTAGTTCAGCCACAGGTGGGCGAAGTCGTTCAGGTCTCCGCCCGTCCGGTAGTTCGCGCTGCCAATCACCTGCTGCACGTAGCGCTCGCCACGGCTCTCCGGCTTCGAGTCGAACCGGTACAGGTCCTCACCCGTGTGGTTCGGGCCCACCACCAGGAACGTGTGCAGGCTGGTGAGGACGTCCGCCATCACCGAGTTGCAGAACGCGCTGAACGACGCCCAAGGCCCCAGCACCAGGTAGAGCGCCGGGAAGAGCCCGAACTGCACGGCCGAATACGGCAGATAGCAGCTCAGCAGCAGCTCCTTCAGCTCCTCGCGCGTCAGGTCCCCACCCTTGCGTCGGCCCTTGCGGCGCAGCGAGCTGAGCGTCTCCGGCGCGTAGTAGCTGGCCCGCCACGTCAGCGCGAGCAGCGTGAGCTGCACGTACCGCAGCGCCAGCGAGCGCTCCGGGTTGCGCAGCGTCCCCTCCGCGTTGCGCTCCAGGAGGTCGGGGTCCGCGTCCTCGCCAGTGTGCGAGTGGTGGAGCACGTTGTGCTCGAACACCCAGGCCTCCGGCAGCATCCAGTCGAGCCAGTCGAGATAGCGGCGGCGCCCCTTCGCGAAGCCCTTGCCCGTGCGAGACGCCGGCAGTCCCGGCACCCTGTCATAGCCCCGGTGCCCCACGTGGTGCATCAGCAGCCAGCGCGTGGACCGCCCCACGCTGAGCGCCGCCGCGCTGAGCGGGTTCGGCGCCAGCCAGCACGTCGCCGCGCCCAGCACGGTCGCCGCCCTGCCCCAGCGCTCAATCTTCCGGAGGTGCGCCGCATCCGCCTCGCCGAGCGATGCGTCCAGTTGCTCTCGCAGCGCCTTCAGCTCACGGAGAAACCCCTCCACGTCCACGGAAGAAATGTCGAAGTCGGGGGCGGGCTGGGACGGCATGAAGAGCTCTCCTGGGTCACGGAGGTGGCGCGAGGGGGAAGGAGGCAACGGCGCGGCGCGGCGCGAAAGGTAGCCGCCAGGGTCCGCGGGCGTCCAGCCACGCTTTCCCTCGGCCCCTGCTTCCGCACGAGGCCATGCGGAGGCACGAGGCGCAGGTTATTACCCCGCACTCTGAGTCCGCCCCCACGGGGTGGCGACTCCCGCCCTTCGAAAGCAAGGTTCCGACATGACAGACCTGTTCGCGCCCCTCGAGCTCCGAAAGAGCGTCATCGCGCCCAACCGCATCTGGCTGGCGCCCCTGACGAACACCCAGAGCCATCCCGATGGCTCGCTCTCCGACGCGGAGCTTCGCTTCCTCGCGATGCGCGCCGACGGCGGCTTCGGCATGGTGGAGACGTGCGCCGCCTACGTCTCGCAGGACGGCAAGGCGTGGCCAGGAGAGCTGGGCGTGCACGACGACGCGATGCTGCCCGGGCTGAAGCGCCTGGCCGCGCGCATCCATGAAGGGGGCGCCCTGCTCTCCGCGCAGCTCTTCCACGGCGGACTGCGCGCCAACGCCGAGGTCAGCCAGCGCGAGGTGTGGAGCGCCAGCGCGTATGACGCGGACGGCCTCCGCTGCCGCGAAGCCACCGAGGCAGACATCCAGGGCGCCATCGCGGCCTTCGCGAGCGCGGCGCGCCGCTGCGCCGAGGCGGGGTTCGACGCCGTGGAGCTCCATGGCGCGCACGGCTACCTGCTCTCGCAGTTCCTGAGCACCGTCTTCAACCGCCGGCAGGACCGCTGGGGCGGCGCGCTGGAGAACCGCTGGCGCCTGCTGCAGGAGACCGTGCGCGCGGTGCGGCGCGCGGCGCCCTCCCTGGTCCTCGGCGTGCGCCTGTCACCGGAGGACGCGGGGCAGGCCAAGGGCCTGGACCTGGACGAGTCGCTGGAGGTCGCGCGCATGCTCACGAGCGAGGGCGTGGACATCCTCCACCTGTCCCTGTGGAAGGCAGCGCTCAACACCCGGAAGCGGCCTGAGCAGCACGCGACGCCGCTCTTCCGGCAGGCCGTGGGCCCCGGTGTTCGCATCGTCGTCGCTGGCGAGGTGCGCACGCGCGAGGAGGCAGAGGCCCAGCTCGCGCGCGGCGCGGACGCCGTGGCCGTGGGCCGCGCGGCCATCGCGAATCATGACTGGCCGCGCCGCGTGCAGCGAGGCGTCGCGCTCCAGGTGCCGCCGCTGTCCCCCAGCGCGCTCAACGCCGAGGGCCTGTCCGACGTCTTCGTGAACTACATGCGCAACTGGCGCGGCTTCGTGACGGACCAGCCCACCTGAGGCCGCGTGTCAGCGCCGGGTGCCCGGGGGCGCCGCGGTGATGCCCAGGTACTCCTGGAGCGGCTTCACTTCCAGGTCCGCGCGCTTGAGCGACTCCAGCGCGCCCACCGCCATGCGCGCCGCCTGCACCGTCGTGTAGTACGGCACCGAGTGCATCAGCGACTCGCGGCGGATGGAGAAGCTGTCGGCGATCTCCTGCTTGCCGAAGGTGGTGTTGATGACCAGCACGATTTCGCCGTCGACAATCTTGTCGACGATGTTCGGGCGGCCCTCCTTCACCTTCTGCACCACCTGCGCCTCGATGCCCTTCGTCGCCAGGTAGGTGTGCGTCCCCGCGGTGACGATGAGCGAGAAGCCCATGCTCCGCAGGCGACGCGCCAGGTCCACCACCGCCGGCTTGTCGTCGTCCTTGACGGAGATGAACACCTTGCCGCTCTTGGGCAGCTTCACGCCCGCGGCGAGCTGGCTCTTGGCGAAGGCGGACGCATAGTCGTTCGCCAGGCCCATCACCTCGCCGGTGGACTTCATCTCCGGCCCGAGGATGACGTCCACGCCCGCGAAGCGCGCGAAGGGGAACACGCTCTCCTTCACCGCCACGTGCTTGAACTCCGGCTCCTGCGTGGCGCCCAGCTCCTGGAGCGTCTTGCCCACCATGCAGAGCGCGGCGATCTTCGCCATCGCCACGCCGGTGGCCTTGGAGATGAACGGCACCGTGCGGCTCGCGCGCGGATTCACCTCCAGGATGTAGATGGTCTTCCCCTGGATGGCGAACTGCACGTTCATCAGGCCCACCACGCCCAGCTCGCGCGCCAGGGCGATGGCCTGGTCCTTCATCCGCTCCACCAGGTCCGGCGACAGCGAGTGCGGCGGCAGCGTGGCCGCGGCGTCACCGGAGTGCACGCCCGCCTCCTGGATGTGTTCCAGCACGCCGCCAATCATCACCGCGCCGGTGCGGTCCGCCACCAGGTCCAGGTCCACCTCGATGGCTTCCTTCAGGAAGCGGTCGATGAGCACCGGGTGCTCGGGCGAAGCGCTCACCGCCTCGCGCATGTACCGCTCCAGGCTGGATACGTCGTAGACGGTCTCCATGGCCCGGCCACCCAGCACGTAGGAGGGCCGCACCATGACGGGGTAGCCGATGCGCTCGGCCACCTTGAAGGCCTCCGCGTGGCTGCGCGCGACGCCGTTCTCCGGCTGCTTCAGGCCCAGCTTCTCGATGAGCTTGGAGAAGCGCTCACGGTCCTCCGCGCGGTCGATGGCGTCCGGCGGCGTCCCAAGAATGGGCAGGCCCGCCTTCTCCAGCGGCACGGAGATGCGCAGCGGCGTCTGGCCGCCGAACTGGACGATGGCGCCCACCGGCTTCTCCCGCTGGGACACCTCGAGCACGTCCTCGATGGTCAGCGGCTCGAAGTACAGGCGGTCCGACGTGTCGTAGTCGGTGGACACCGTCTCCGGGTTGCAGTTGACCATCACCGTCTCGTAGCCGGCCTCGCGCAGGGCGAAGGCCGCGTGGACGCAGGCGTAGTCGAACTCGATGCCCTGGCCGATGCGGATGGGGCCGCTGCCCAGGATGAGGACCTTCTGGCGGTCCGTGGGGGGCGCCTCGTCCTCCTCCTCGTAGGTGGAGTACAGGTAGGGCGTGTACGCCTCGAACTCCGCGGCGCAGGTGTCCACCCGCTTGAAGACGGGCCGGATGCCGCGCGCGTGCCGGTGCGCCCGCACCTCATCCTCCGGGTAGCCCAGCAGCTTGCCCAGGTACTTGTCGGAGAAGCCGTGCGCCTTGGCCTGCCGGAGCACGTCATCCGGGAGCTGGTCCAGGCGGCCGTACTCCTGCAGCGACTGCGCCTCGTTCACCAGCATCTGGATGTAGCGCAGGAACCACGGGTCGATGGCGGACAACGCGTTCACGTCCTCCACCGTCATGCCCTCGCGGAAGGCCTGGGCCACGAACCAGGGGCGCTCCGGGCGGGGGATGCGCAGCGCCTCGCGCAGCACCTTCTCCCGCTCCTCCTTCTCCGCGGGCAGCTCCGGAGACTCCAGGCCCACGCGGCCCAACTCCATGGAGCGCAGCGCCTTCATGTACGCCTCCGGGAAGGTGCGGCCAATGGCCATCACCTCGCCCACCGAGCGCATGCTCGTGGTCAGCGTCCGGTCCGCGTGCGGGAACTTCTCGAAGTTGAAGCGCGGCACCTTCACCACCACGTAGTCCAGCGTCGGCTCGAACGAGGCCGGCGTGTCCCGGGTGATGTCGTTGCGCAGCTCGTCCAGCGTGTAGCCCAGGGCCAGCTTCGCGGCGATCTTCGCGATGGGGTAGCCCGTCGCCTTCGACGCCAGCGCGCTGGAGCGCGACACGCGCGGGTTCATCTCGATGACGACCATGCGGCCGTCCTTCGGGTGGATGCCGAACTGGATGTTGGAGCCGCCCGTGTCGACGCCAATCTCCCGGATGATGGCCAGCGACGCCTGCCGCATCCGCTGGTACTCGCGGTCCGTCAGCGTCTGCGCGGGCGCCACGGTGATGGAGTCACCGGTGTGCACGCCCATGGGGTCCAGGTTTTCAATGGAGCAGACGATGATGACGTTGTCCGCCGTGTCGCGGACCACCTCCAGCTCGTACTCCTTCCAGCCCAGCACGCTCTCCTCCACCAGGATGGTGGTGGTGGGGCTGGCCTTCAGGCCCGAGCGGCAGATGGTCTCGAACTCCTCGCGGTTGTACGCGATGCCGCCACCGGTGCCGCCCAGCGTGAAGGACGGGCGGATGATGGCCGGAAAGCCGATGTCCTCCACCAGTTGCATCGCCTGGTCCAGCGTCGTCGCGTAGCCGCTCTTGGGAAGGGCCACGCCAATCTTCTGCATGGCCGCCTTGAAGAGCTGGCGGTCCTCGGCCTTGTTGATGGCCTCCAGGGACGCGCCGATGAGGCGCACGCCGTACTTCGCCAGGATGCCCTGCTCCGCCAGCGCCTTGGCGAGGTTGAGCGCCGTCTGGCCACCCATGGTGGGGAGGAGCGAGTCCGGCCGCTCCGCGGCGAGGATGCGCTCCGCCGCCTCCACCGTGATGGGCTCGATGTAGGTGCGATGCGCGAACTCAGGGTCCGTCATCACGGTGGCGGGGTTGCTGTTGAGCAGCACCACCTCCACGCCTTCGTCCCGGAGTGCCTTGATGGCCTGTGTACCGGAGTAGTCGAACTCGACGGCCTGCCCGATGACAATCGGACCCGAGCCAATCACCAGAACCTTGCGGATATCGGTACGCTTGGGCATCGGGGCGCCCCCATACCAACCTCCGCCCCCACATGCGAGGACTGTGTTGAAGCCGCCCGCTCGCACGGACGCCGGGCCCCGCCCGCTGTCCTCTGCTAGGCTCCGCCGCCCACGGAGGTTCCATGCGCCACTGGTCCCTGGCACTGCTCATTTCGCTCGCGTCCCCCGCCCTCGCCCAGGA